>JBBQRJ010000265.1:0-6809 GCA_038214955.1 Aggregatilineales bacterium
CGAACGAGAAGGTCAGCGCGTCAAGTTGGGGATGCCCGATAAAGTGCGTGACCGCATTTTCGAGCAAATCCCGATGAAGCGTCCCGGCACAGTCGAAGAAGCGGCAGGCGCTCTCTTGTTTTTCGCCAGTGATCTCAGCAATTACGTATCGGGGCAAGTCCTCGAAGTCGCAGGCGGTTGGTAAAACCACAGTTAAAAGTTAAAAGTGACGAGTTAAAAGTATGCTTGGGTTTCGCGCTTGTGGAAACCGACAACAGAGGATCACTGGTAGGGGCGGGGCAATGTCCCCGCCCGTATGTTGGGCATTGTCCTTACTTTCAACTTTCGACTTTTAACTTTTAACTATTCTCTCAAAGTTGATTGAAAGGCAGTCTTTGTGATCTCTTTTAGCCCTAGTGAAGAACAGCAGCAGTTAATTGATACCATCCGGCGCTTTGCCGTGAATGATGTGCAGCCGATTGCCCATGAAGCCGACGAAAACGAGCGCATCCCGTCCGGCATCCTCAAGACGGGTTGGAACTTGGGTTTGATCCCCGCGTCCATCCCCGAAGATGTAGGCGGCTTTGGCGAACTCAGCGCCGTAACCAACGTCCTCGCGCTTGAAGAACTCGCCTACGGTGATCTCGCGGTTGCCTTGCAGGTCATGACTCCCGCGTTGCTCGCCTTTCCGCTCGTGCTGTACGGCACAGCCGACCAGCGCGAAACCTATCTGCCGCAGTTCTTAGACGAGCAGCCTGCCAAAGCCACCGCCGCCCTGCTCGAACCCGGTCTATTCTTCGACCCCAACGATCTCAGCACGACGGCGACGCCTAACGGTGACAAAGTGATGCTGAACGGCGCGAAAGTCTATGTGCCAATGGCGGCAACCGCAGATACCTTCTTGATCTACGCGAAGAACACCGACACGGGCAAGCACGAAGCCTACATCGTCAATGCGGAAACCAGCGGTCTCACAGTGGATATGCGCGAAGGTTTAATGGGCGTGCGGGCGCTGCCGATGCATTACCTCGCGCTGCGAGATGCTGAGGTTGACGGTAACTGTCGCCTCGGCGGGTCAGTGGGCGCAAACTACGAAACCCTGCTCAACCGCAGCCGAGTCGCGTTAGCGGCGCTTGCTGTCGGTGTAGCAAATTCCGCCTACGATTACGCCCGCGAGTATGCCAAACAGCGAATCCAATTCGGTGCGCCCATTGCGACCAAACAGGCAATCGCCTTCATGCTGGCAGAAATGGCAATCGAAGTAGACGCGGCGCGGTTGATGGTCTGGGAAGCCGCATGGAAGCTGGATCAAGGCGAAAACGCGACTAAAGAAGCGTACTTGGCAAAAGAATATGCCAGCAAAGCCGCGATGACCGTCACCGATGGCGCGGTGCAAACATTGGGCGGCTACGGGTTCATCCGTGAGTATCCGGTAGAGCGCATGTTACGCAACGCACGCGGATTCGCCACCTTCACCGGTCTCGCCATCGTATAAATCCGTCCTTGTTTTCTCCCCTCTCCTTTTTCGGAGAGGGGTCGGGGGTGAGGCTTTCTTTTCTCCCCTCTCCTTTCTCGGAGAGGGGTCGGGGGTGAGGTTGCCCTTGTTTTTAGCTAATCGCTAAAAGCTAACCGCTATATCGCTTATTGTGGAGCTTTTGAAATGCCTATCTCTTTTGAAATTCCCGAACATATCCAGCAGCAGACCGAAATGGTCAAAATGGTGGCGGAACACGTCATGCGTCCTGTCTCCCGCGAACTCGATGAACATGAACACACCCGACCCACCGCCTTTGCTGAACAACTCTGGCCCTTCATGCGCGACATGCAGAAGAAAAACTTGGAGCGTGCAGCAAGCGGTGAAGAGCCCAAACGCCGTGATAAACCCGGTACGCAGTATCTCCGCCTCATGCTGATGATCGAAATGCTCTCGTGGGGCGATGCAGGCATTTACCTGTGCCTTCCCGGTGGAGCATTAGGCGGCGCGGCGATTGAAGCCGTCGGCACGCCCGAACAAAAAGCCAAATTCCTCGCACGCTTTGCCGAAGGCGACATCCCCGCATGGGGTGCAATGGCGATGACCGAACCGGGCGCAGGGTCAGACACGGGGTCCATCCAGACGACTGCCTCCTATGATGCTGACACCGAAGAATGGGTGATCAACGGTGAGAAGATTTTTTGCACCAACGGCACACTCGCCCTCAACGAGTCGAACGGCTTGGTGGTCGTGTGGGCAACCCTTGATCGCTCGGCGGGGCGTGCGGGGATGCGTCCGTTCATCGTGCAAGCGGGGACTCCCGGCGTCACCGTGACCAAGCAGGAGATCAAGCACGGCATTCGTGCCAGCGATACCGCCGCCATTGTGCTGGAAAACGCCCGTGTCCCGAAAGATGCCATTCTCGGCAGTAGTGAGCTTCACACAGAAGGAGGAAAGGGTTTCAAAGGGGCAATGGCGACCTTTGACGCGACTCGTCCACTGGTTGCCGCCAGCGCGTTAGGGATTGGACGTGCGGCGCTCGAATTTACGCGAGAAAAGTTGTCTGAAAACGGGGTCGAAATCACCTACGGACAGCCCTATCACAAACTGAGTGCCATTCAGCGCGATGTGATCGACATGGAAATGCAGATGAAAGCTACCTACCTGCTCACCTTGCGATCAATCGCCCTGTTGGACGCCAAAGTGCCTAACAATCTGGAATCCTCTATGGCGAAAGCGAAGGCGGGAAAGGTCATTTCCACCATCTGCCAGAAGTGTGTCGAATTACTGGGGACAATGGGCTACAGTCGAGAATGGCTTGTCGAAAAGTGGATGCGCGATAGTCGTATTAATTCGATCTATGAAGGCACAGACCAAATTAATACGTTGATCGTTGCTCGACGCATACTCGGTTACACAAGCAAAGAGTTGGGGTAAAGTTGTTTAGACATTTTAACAATCGATGCTCCTAAAACATACGGTTTTCCAACAATCTGCATGAATGGATGAAGTTCGTAGGTTTATAATGAAATAATCCACATCATTGTAACGCCATAAGGACACACATCATGCCGATCAATGCACATTGGGCAGACGCTGAACAAACGATTGTCATTTTAGAATATCAGGGCGGTTGGACGTGGGACGAACTTTACAATGCGGTCAAAACAATCGAAAACATGACCGACGGTAAAACTCGCATTGTTCCCGTCATTCACAACCTGACCGCCAGTCAGATGCTGCCCAAAGACGTGTTTTTTCACGGTCAGCGCCTCACGGTAGAAGTGCCAAAAGGCGCGTTTGCCGTCATTGTAGGGGCAGGTTCATTCGCCCGCATCGTGATCGACATGCTGCGCCGCTTGAATCGTTCTTTTGACGAACAATATAAGACCGCAGCAACCCTTGATGAGGCAATGACGATCATCAAAAAGGAACTCAAACCAGAACCCTAGAGAAAGGTAGTGTATGGCGTACAAAATTCGCAAAGCAGCGGTGATCGGCTCTGGAACAATGGGCGGCGGCATCGCCGCATTGTTGTCGGGTGTTGGGGTCGAAACCCTCTTGCTCGACATCCCCGCGAAAGGGACGCAGCCCGGCGATCCACCCGCTAAACGCAATGCAGTCGCCGCAGAGGGGCTAAAACGCCTCCAAAGTATGCGCCCCGCTCAGGTATTCAATACCCCAGACCTTGATCTCATCCATATCGGCAACATTGACGACAACCTAGATCAGCTTGCCGATGCAGATTGGGTCATCGAAGTCGTGGTCGAACGCCTAGACATCAAGCGTAACCTCATGGCAAAACTTGCCGAAGTCGTCTCCCCCAACACCATTATTTCGACCAACACCTCTGGCTTACCGATTGCCTCTATTGCCGAGGGTATGGGTCGAGAATTTACGCGGCGCTTTTTAGGCACCCACTTTTTCAACCCGCCGCGCTACTTGCATTTACTCGAAGTCATTCCGCACGCCGACACCGACCCCGAAGTCATCCAGTTCATCACCGACTTTGGCACGCAAATGCTCGGTAAAGGCGTGGTGATCTGCAAAGATGAACCCAACTTTATTGGCAACCGCTTTATGACCATGATGGGGATGCAAACCATCAACGCGGCGTTGGATGGTGGATTCACCGTTGAGGAAATCGACACCATCACGGGACCCCTCATCGGGCGTCCGAAAACCGCGACCTTCCGCCTCAATGATCTCGTTGGCATTGATATTGCCGTCCATGTCGCCCGCAACTTATACCCTAGCATCCCCGACGACCCCGAACGCCCAATCCTCGAACATCCCGGCACAACCGCCCTGTTCGATAAAATCATCGGCAATGGTTGGCTGGGCAACAAGTCGAATCAGGGCTTCTACAAGATGGTCAAGGGCGCGGGTGGCGAAAAAGAATTCTGGTCGCTTAATCTGAACACCTTTGAATATGAACCACCTCAAAAAGTGCGCTTTGACAGTGTGGGCAAGCATCGCAAAGTCGAAAACACGGGCGAACGTATCAAACTCCTCATCCATGAGGGAGATCGCGCCGCGCAGTTCCTTTGGCATCACCACGCCTTTTATCTGGCGTATGCTTCGCACCGCGTCCCCGAAATCACCGAGTCGCTGTTGAACATCGACAACGCGCAAAAATGGGGCTTCAGTCACGAAATGGGTCCCTTTGAAATCTGGGATGCCATCGGGGTAGCCGACTCTGTGCCGGGTTTCGAGGCAGCGAGCTATCCGGTTGCCGATTGGGTCAAGACCATGCTAGAAGCGGGGTACACGAGCTTCTATCAGCGTGATTCAAACGGCGTCGTGATCGGCTACTACAGCCCGCAAACCGCGTCCTATGTCCCGCTCGTGCCGGATAAGCGCGAGTACAAAGCCGAACATCTGCGGCAGACGGGCAAAGAAGTTCTCCGCAACGGCGGCGCAAGCATCCTTGATATGGGTGACGGTGTGGCGCTGCTCGAATTTCACAGCCCCGCCAGCGCCATCGACGCTGATGTGATCGAAATGACGTGGAAAGCCGTCGAACTGCTGGAAAACGGCAGCTATGAGGGCTTGGTCATCGGGCATGACGGCGAACGCTTCTGCATTGGCGCGAACGTGTTCATGGTGGCAATGGCGGTGCAGTCCGGTCAAGTCGATCAGCTCAACCCCATGATCAAGCAGTCGCAAGACGTGATGCAAGCCCTACGCAATGCCTCGAAACCGGTGGTCGTCGCACCGCACAATCTGGCGTTAGGCGGCGGCGCAGAATTCATCATGGCGGGGGCGCGAGTCGTCGCGCATGGCGAACTCTATGCAGGACTGGTCGAAGTTGGCGTCGGCTTAATCCCCGCAAGCGGTGGATGTAAGGAACTGATTCGCCGCATCATCAATCCTGTTATGGCATCCCACCCCAACGCAGACGCCCTACCGCATCTGCAAAAAGTGTTTGAGACGATCATGCTGGCGAAGGTCAGCGAGAGCGCCAAACAAGCGCGGGACATGGGCATTCTTGCGCCGTCTGATCGCATTGTTCTCAACCGCGATCACCTGTTGGGCGAAGCCAAACGCGAAGTGTTACATATGACAGACGGCTATCAGCCCAACCGACCCGGCAAAATCTACGCCGCCGGACGTGACGCCTACGCCGCCCTATTGATCGGGATCGAAGGCTTCAAGGAACAGGGACTCGCCAGCGACCACGACGCGCTGATCGCCCGCAAACTCGCGTTCGTCCTCACAGGCGGCGCAATCACCGAACCCGGTTGGGTCGATGAGCAGGTTTTCTTGGATTTGGAACGTAAAGCCTTCATCGAACTGGTGCAAACCGAAAAAACGATGGAACGCATCTCGCACATGCTCCAGACCAACAAACCGTTACGTAACTAACAGTGCTTTTGCTTTCTCCCCTCTCCTGCTTTTGGGAGAGGGGTCGGGGGTGAGGCTGTTTTTCCCTTCTCCCTCTCCTGCTTTTGGGAGAGGGGTCGGGGGTGAGGCTAACGTACTTGAGGAACTAATCTCTAATGAATTTACCCGAACTCCCATTAAACGCATGGCAAGACACCTATACCACGCTCCATATGTGGATGCAGATGGTCGGCAAAATTCGACTGGCGCTCAGTCCCTACGCGAATCACTGGTGGCAGGTTCCCTTCTACCTCACATCACGCGGCATGACGACTGCGCCCATGCCTTATGAGGATCGCTTTTTCGAGATCGACTTTGATTTCATCGACCACACGCTGATCATTTCTGTCAGCGACGGCACAATCAAAACGCTGACGCTCAGACCCCGTTCAGTCGCAGATTTTTACGCCGAGCTCATGGCGACTCTGCGCGGCATCAACATTGAGGTGCAAATCTGGACGACTCCCGTCGAAATCGTCAACCCGATCCCGTTTGAGCGCGATCACAATCACGCCGCCTACGATCCCGAATACGTTAATCGCTTGTGGCGCATCTTGCTCTGGTCAGACAGCGTACTCAAGCAGTTTAGCGGGCGCTTCATCGGCAAAACGAGTCCTGTACATTTCTTCTGGGGCAGCTTTGACCTTGCCCTGACGCGCTTTTCGGGGCGACGTGCGCCCGAACGTCCCGGCATAGATCGCATCACCCATGAAGCCTACTCGCATGAGGTGATCAGCGTGGGATTTTGGGCGGGCGGCACAAGTTGGAACGGTAATTTTCTTGAGGGCGCGGCGTTTTATGCGTATGCTGCCCCTGAACCGTCCGGCTTCGCAGATCGCATCATGAAGCCGTCGCAGGCGTTCTACAGCAAGCCCTTCGGTGAGTTTCTCTTGATGTACGACGATGTGCGCCGCGCCGATCAACCGGACGTGGCGCTGTTGGATTTTCTCGACTCCACCTATGACGCCGC
>JBBQRJ010000266.1:0-6806 GCA_038214955.1 Aggregatilineales bacterium
CTCCCACGCCCACCGCAGCAGTTCTTGAGGAGCGGCTTCTTCAAATTGCAGGTTGAGTGTGCTGAAATCCGTCACTGATAACCCTGTCTCGTAGGGACGCCCAAGGGGGCGTCCGCAAAATTGCGAACGATTTATTTCCTACCTACTGCCATGTCGTCGGCAGTGCCGACGGGTTGAACACTTGATCGCTTGCTTGCGTTTGCAATTTGTCATGCCACGCGGGAACACGGGGAAACACGAGTTCTGCTACGCGGTAGGCTTCTTCAAGATGTGGGTAGCTCGACAGCACGAACGTATCCGCACCCAGATCAACATATTCTTGCAAACGTTCCGCTACGCTGTCGGGGTCGCCCACCAGTGCCGCGCCAACCCCCTTATTGATCAACCCGACGCCCATCCACAAATTCGGGCTGACTTCAAGATTCTCACGGCTTCCACTGTGCAGCGACTTGGTACGCGCTTGCCCCACCGAGTCAAACCGTGATAGGTGCGCTTGCGAGGCGTTGATCGCATCATCCGTCACGTAGCGCAGCACGTTATTTGCGACTGCCCATGCTTCCTCAGCGGTATCGCGTACAAAGATGTGCAACCGCACGCCAAAGCGAATGGTACGTCCGTGCTTTGCTGCGAGTTCACGCATACGCTCAAACTTTTCGCGGATCATCTGCGGCGGTTCGCCCAATGACAGGTAGACATCAATGTGTTTCGCCGCCACTTCAAGCGCCGCCGGGGACGATCCGCCGAAATACAGCGACGGATACGGACGCTGAACGGGCGGCAGCAGCAGCTTTCCGCCTTCAATGTGGATATGCTTGCCTTCATACGAAACCGACTCGCCCGTGTACAGTTGACGCCACACCTGCAAAAATTCGTCGGTGACTTCATAACGTTCATCGTGCGACAGAAACGTACCATCGCCCGCCAGTTCCACCGGATCGCCACCCGTGATGATGTTGAGCAGCAGTCGTCCATTCGATAAGCGGTCAAACGTTGCCGCCATGCGTGCCGCCAGCGTCGGTGACAGGCTGCCGGGACGTACCGCGATCAAGAATTTCATGCGCTTGGTCAATGCAATCAACGAGGACGCCAGAATCCACGAGTCCTCACACCCCTGCCCTGTCGGGAGTAATGCCCCGGTGTAGCCCAGTGAGTCGATCACTTTAGCAATCGTCTCCATATACTCGTGGCTGGTGATTCGTCGGCTAACCTGTGTGCCAAGATAGCGACTGTCACCATGACCGGGAATGAACCAGAGAAAATCCATCTTTATGACCCCTGTTGATCTAGTAGGCGAGCAAAATCTTTCAGGATCACAGTAAATCGCTCACTGGTCAATGCGTCAAGTTGGAATTTGTTTTCTGTCGTTATCCACTGGCTGTCGAGCAAATACACGCCATTCAAAATATGCGATGAGCCGAGCGCCACCAGTACCGGACGCAGCGCGTAATCAATTGCCAGCGTGTGCGTGGGAGATGCTCCTGTTGCGATGGGCAGCACCACTTTTCCCGCAAAAGCATTGGCGGGCAGCAAATCGAGATACGCTTTCAAAATGCCGCTGTATGCTGCTTTGTAAATCGGTGTGGCGACGAGTATGCCGTCCGCCTGTGCCACCCATTCAAACGTGTTCGCTATCGACGGGCTGTCCGTGCGTGCATACAGCAAATCCTCTGCATTCAGGTCACGCACATTGATCGACTCGCCGCTCACGCCCAAATCAAATAATGTACGCCGCGCCAGTGCTAACACAGCAGCCGACTTAGACGAGTTTGAGGGGCTTCCCGCGATAGTAACGATGTGGGTCATGGTTTATTCAATCCAACCAACAACATCTTTAGCGAAGTAGGTTGCAATCATGTCTGCGCCCGCCCGCTTGATGCTGATCAGGCTTTCGAGGGCGCATCGCTGCAAATCGAGCCACCCTTGCGCGGCGGCAGCGTGCAGCATGGCGTATTCCCCGCTCACTTGATACGCCGCAATCGGCAGGTTATGCGCTTCACGAACTGCCCGCACAATATCGAGGTTCGGCAGCGCGGGCTTGATCATCAAAATATCCGCGCCTTCTGCCACATCAAGCGCCACTTCGCGCAATGCCTCACGTCCGTTCGCGGGGTCCATCTGATACTGCTTGCGATCTCCAAATGTCGGCGAACTGCCTGCCGCTTCACGAAACGGACCATAAAACCCGCTCGCCATCTTGACCGCGTAGCTCATCACCGTGATATGCTCAAAACCCGCGCCATCTAGCCCCGTGCGAATTGCGCCGACCATGCCATCCAACATCCCCGACGGCGCGATGATGTCTGCGCCCGCGTTCGCATGGACAACCGACGCACGAGCGAGGATTTCCAGCGTCGGTTCATTGAGCAAGTAGCCTTCGGGCAAATGCGGGTGATAGTGTTCTTCGCTGCGTCCGTTGATGATCCCGCAGTGACCGTGATCGGTGTATTCGCAGAAGCACATATCCGAAATCACGAGCAGTTCAGGCGCGGCGTGTTTGATCGCATCAATTGCACGGGGGATAATCCCATCAGGCGAGAAATTATCGCTGCCACACTCATCTTTTTCGTTGGGAATGCCGAACAACAGCACAGCGGGGATACCGCGTGCGGCAATCTCACGCGCTTCATCTGCCAGCGCCGCAATCGACAGGCGATACTGTCCCGGCATAGCGGTGATCGGCTGGCGTGCTTCATCCCCCGCATGAATGAACAGCGGCAAAATTAAATCAGACGCATCCAGCGACGTTTCACGCACAAGACGGCGCAGCGCATCCGTCCGACGCAAACGGCGCGGACGTGAGCGATCTTGTGCAAGTGCAAGCGCACGACGTTCATTCAGCATGAAAGTAGTCCTCAAGGGCTGCTACCAGCGAATTTAGAGTGTTCTTTTCGGCGTGAACGTGCGCGGTTAAGTGGTAAGTTTGCAGGGCATCCCGTGCCGACTTTCCCATGACTGCCCGCGTGACCAAGCTGAGATGTTCCAGCTTGCCGCCCTCGCTTTTGCCACCTTCATTGATGAAGCGGTTGACAAAATGGTGTACCGTTGACCCGCTCGTAAAAGTGATGGCGTCCATGCGCTGGATGATGCGCGGTAGGTTAACCCCGCCCTCGCCTTGCACAACGCGGTAAGCATCAACAAGCGTAACTTGTGCGCCGCGTTCTCTCAACGCATTCACCAGTGTCGTAGAGGCGATCTCTGACTGCGGGATAAACACCCGTGTGCCGTGTTCAATCTGTAATGCGCTTGCCAGCGAATGTGCGTCATAGGTTTGCGGGATTGTTTCGACAGGGAGTCGCAGCGTCCGGGCGACTGCCGCTCCGGTTGCCGCTCCTACAACCGCCGCTCGTGTCTGCAAGTTGATTCCGAGAGACGCCAATCGGGAAGCGATCATTTGAACCGTGTTGGCGCTCGTAAAAACGATCAAGTCAAATTCACCGCGTGCCGCCGCCTTAAGCGTTTGATCCAGCACAGTGGTGTCTTCAGGCAGCGCAACCGCGATAGCGGGATACGCAAAAGGTTTAGCGCCCGCCTTCCGCAGAAGATCAGCGAATTCGCCGTATTGATGTTCGGCGCGGGTGATGATGATGCGCTTGCCTTTGAGTGTCATTGCCCTGTTTACCCCGTTGAAATAAAAAAGCCCCAGTCGCGTTGACCGGGGCTTTCGCATGAATTCTACACAGACTCAAGCGTGCCAAGCCGGTTGACGCAGTTCTTCGTCACCGTTGAGACAACAACACATCATCATACACATCATACTTGGCATTGCATTCCCCATACTGCACAACAAAAAAGCCCCGATGTCTGTGATCGGGGCTTTGCTTTTCAAGTCAGTCTTAATTCAGGCGCAAAATTCCGAGCATCAGTCGATTACTATGCTTTGACACATACAACAACACATCGACATTGCTTTGCGCGAAACGAACACAAGTGTAAACCTTGGGTTGCAGAAGCCTGAGATATGGATGATTATAGAGAACTCGCATGACCTGTCAAGAAATTGGTTGTTAAGGAATTTTTACCAAAAAATGCTGACTACCGCGTTAATCCTTGCCGGACATGGGTCGCACATTAGCCCACACACCGCCGGACTCATCTGGCGTCATGTTGACCGTTTGCGGGCAATGGGCATTGCCGATGAAGTCACGGCGGCATTCTGGAAAGAAATGCCCTCGTTTCATACCGTACTCAACAGCGTCAGCGCACAGGATATAACGATTGTGCCGATGTTCACAGCGCGGGGATACTTCACCCAAACGGTGATCCCCGCCGAAATGGGCTTGGAAGGCGCAGTCACACAGCGCGACGGGCGCGTGATCCGTTATACCCGAACCTTAGGCGAACACCCCTATTTATCAACCGTCGTACAGTTGCGGGTTGAAACAGCGATCCAAACTTTCGCCCTCCCCCGCGATCAAACAGCCGTTGCCATTATCGGACACAGCACACGCCGCAATCCCGAAAGCCGTCAGGCAACCGAGACACAGGCGCAAAACCTGCGCGATTTAAACTGTGTCGCACAGGTACAAGCCGTCTACTTAGATGACTCGCCCGAAATTCCCGAAATCTACCGGTTGACCGACGCCAAACATTTGATCGCTGTCCCCTATTTCCTCGCGGCGGGGTCACATACGACCATTGATGTGCCAGAAGCCCTTTTGCTTGAAGCGGGCGAAACACGGGGAAGCATCAACGGACGCGAGGTCTATTACACCGCTCCCGTTGGCGTCGATGATGATCTGCTCAACTTGATCCTCACCCTTGCACGAGAGTCCGGCGCACCCTTGAACACGCCCTCTCAATGCGACGTGTGGAGCGGCTTTCCTCAAGCGGGACGAGATCGGCTGATTGCAACCGTACAAACCGCCGGATCGCTCAAATTCGGCGGCTTACAACTAAGCATGAACGACGTTCACGCATGGGGCGACAGCAATCCCCATGAAGCGATCCTATCCCCGTCTCTTTTACGTACCCGCGTGCGCGAAAACCCGTTCCGCTCGTTAGCCACCCGTGACGATTTACCGCAGGGTTGGCACGTACCCATAGAATCACCGGAACAACTTCATGCGGTGGTCGAAACCATCTATCCCGGTGTCCTCGGTGATTGGGCTGCTGGCGACATCGGCACATTCGAGGCTAACATTGCGCGACAAACGGGCATGGTTCGTAGCCTCGACTCGCTGTCGTCCGAGAAACAATCGGCGCTCGTGGGTCGGGTTTGCGCTTCCTGTGTGCGATTTCCGTCATGGTACAATCCGCACCATGATCCCACCGCGATCCCCTGCCCCGAACCCTGTAATCATTGGTTGAGTGCTGCATTAGAGGAATCAATATGACCATCGGCAAAGTTTACTTAGTGGGTGCGGGTCCCGGCGATCCCGGTTTGATCACGGTCAAGGGGCTAGACCTTGTGCGCCGTGCAGACGTGATCATCTACGACCGTTTGATTCCCCATGAACTACTTTCAGAAACCCGCTCTGACGCCGAAAAAATTGACGCGGGCAAAGTACAGCACGATCATCGCATTCCACAGCCGCAGATCAATGCGTTGTTGGTCGAAAAAGCACAGCAGGGAAAAATGGTCGTTCGGCTCAAAGGGGGCGATCCGTTTGTGTTCGGGCGCGGCGGCGAAGAAGCCCTATTTTGTCATGCGGCGGGCGTTCCGTTTGAAATTGTCCCCGGTGTGACGAGTGCAATTGCCGTTCCCGCCTATGCGGGCATTCCGGTGACTCAACGCGACGTTGCGACAGCCTTCACAGTATTCACCGGACACGAAGACCCCACCAAGCCTGAAAGCGAAGTCGATTATCCGGCGCTGGCGGCGGCAGCGCGTGCGGGGACACTCGTCTTACTGATGGGCGTCACCTATTTACCCAAAATCGTTGAGCAGTTGATCGCCGCCGGGATAGATCACAATCTCCCTGCTGCGTGTATCGAATCAGGTGCTACACCCCAACAACGTGTAGTTGAAGGAACAGTGAATACCATTGTCTCGCTTGTGCTTGCGGCGAACCTAAAACCACCCGCGCTTACAGTAATAGGCAATGTGGTAAAACTGCGAAATTCAGGTTTAGACTGGTTTATCCCTGAAAGATAAGTAATCGGATAGCATTAAGTTAAACTGAGTGCGCCCATTTCCTCAGAAAAACTGCGTTTTGCATTCTCAAGCACTTGAAACATCCACTGCTGATCTGAAAGCGGCATTTCATCCAAAGAAATCAGAAACAGTGCGTTAGGTAAGCAGTGAAACCGCTGATAATGTTTCTCGGCTAAAAATAACGAGAATACGGCTTGAAAAGCAATTTTTGCGTCGAAGTGTGCGTAAATTTGCTCTATATATTGAGCTGTTACCGGAGCGATTTTTTCTAAGCGATGTAGATAGGTTTTTGTCAGCCCCTCATACATGATGCGATCTTCCTTTTACAACCTTCATAAACATTATAGTGTTTTGCACATCATCGTTATATACCCATCAAGTCTCTATCACAATGGGTTGAAGACGTATAAAAGAGGGCAATAATTGATACACCTATCCAAGTAGACAGGTATAAATTACCAAAAACTGGTTAGTCCGCTAGTGGGATCAAAGAGGGGGAAGCGTTTACACTGAATGAATAATCACTCACCATGAACAAACCTAAAGCACAAGCCGTCATCATTGACGATAACGTATTGAACAGCGAAATCTTGGCAACTCTCTTAGAAAATTCCGGGCTTGAAGCGATCTACATCGCTTCCCCAAGAGAGATCATGCCAACGTTAGCCACATTGGGAAACCTGAGAGTCATCTTTCTTGACCTCGAAATGCC
>JBBQRJ010000267.1:0-6803 GCA_038214955.1 Aggregatilineales bacterium
CGGGTAACAGCCAGGCGACGCATTTGCACTTGGAAGTTCGCGCCTCCGTGAGCGCCGAGGACATCAACTGGTCAGCGATGCGCTCGCGTCTGCTCGATCCGTCCGTTGCCTTTTTAAGATAAAAACAAAAGCCTGACGCAAAGACGCGAAGGCGCAAAGATAAAGTTTTAGAAATAAACTCTTTGCGTCTTTGCGACCTTGCGCCTTTGCGTTAAATCTTTGTCTTTTCTTGCTATTCGTTGCGATTGAACGCAAGCAGCGAGTTCCCCGACAGCACATACACGATCTGCTGGTCAGTATCCGCGATCACGTTGGAGATTTGCGAGAACAGTTCTTCATCCGAGGCGCGATAGCTGTTGATGAACGTCCCCGCCATTGTCGTTTCGTAGACCGTCTTGGTGTCGCGGTTGACGAAATACAACCCCTGTGCAATCGGGTTGGTGTTCAAAAACATGGCGCTGTTCGCATCAATCGACTGCCCCTGCGGGAATCCGCTAAAGGCAAACGGCTGAATCTCGCCAGTGGTGAAACGCACGACAACGCCATCTTGCAGCAGTAGATACACATCCCCCGCGTTGGTAATGGCAAAGTCGAGCGCCCGCTGAATATCGGGGCGGCGTCCCCCCGTGAAGTATTCAAGCGGCATACCGGGAAATGTGCCGCCGGAGGCATCGTAGCGCCAAATTTGATTCGCGCCGGGGTCGAGGATGTAGAGTCGCCCCTCCCAGAAAGTGATCGCTCTCGGCGTTCCCCACGTCTCGATGCCGCGCAACTGTTGTGCGGTACAGTCCTGCAAGAAACGCGGCGGACAGGCGATCAGCAAGCCGTTTTCATCCAACGCGGTGATGACGTTGCTTTGTGCCACACCCGACCCGTCTTCCGCCCATGCAATATCCACGAGATTCGCAACCGTGTATTGAAGCACCTGACCGCTGCGGCGCATCGCTTGAATGGGCGTGCTTGTCCCCGCCACACTGCTCATGCCGTCATCCGACAGTGTGACCCGATAAACCCGCTGGTTGCCCGAATCGAGTACGTAAACATCTTCGCCCTGTATGACGATTTGCGAGAGATTGGCATTGAGGAACGGCTCAACGACGGTCACATTACGCCGTTCCACCGACAGCAGGCGATCAATGATCATGCGGGATTCGGTTTTCAAGATCGAGAGGGTTGGATCGCCACCTTCCTTGAGCGACTCGCACTGAGTCGACAATTCTAGTACGGCATTCCACCCTGCCAGCGTGCCAGTGACATCGTTTGAGGCGATCCCGCGTGCGGTCAACGCAGCGTCGTTCGCCTGTTTCACGCATTGATCGAACTCACTTTCGCCTGTTCCGAGTATCCAGAAGATCACGACCACCACGACCACCAGCACGGGGATCAAGACCGTGACTCCCGCCGCCATAGGCGATGAAAGAATCCCCTTTTGCCCCTCTTTCGGCGCAGGGACGATGCGTTCAAAGGCGCGTGATACCGAGTCGGTCATGTTTGCGCCGCCGCCCGCTGTTTTACTCAGCGCCTTGCGGATTCCTGCGCCGCGTGTCCCTGAACGGCGAATGCCAGCCGTAGACGGTTCGGATGGAGTCGCTGTTGGGGCGGGGGTGGGCGGCGTAACGACTTTTACAGTCGCCGTCGATTCGCTGTCTTTGAGCGGCAGCGGGATCGGTTGTTCGGGGGGGACAAATTCAAGCGTCAAGAGGGTAACGTGTGTCTTGATCAACTCACGCAGACGCGCCAGCACCGCGCCGATGTCCTCTAAGCCCGCCGCCGCCTTGAGATCATCGGTTGCGTAGTCAGCGAGTGCCGCATCTGCCAACAGCAAGCGTGTGTTCGCGCTGACCGTATAATGTGCCATTTTAATGTCTGGCGACTTTTCCACGCCCATTGGAGCGCCCGCCAGCGCGGTTTTCTCGCTGAAGGCTGCCGGAAATGACTGAACCGTCTCCTTTTGCACCAGAAGCGCAACGCCCGTACCGATTTTGCCGATGTAGAGGTCAGCACCGCGTAGCACACCCGCAATCACATTGGCTTCATAGCGGCGTGGGTCGCTGCTGTTATGCTCGAACAGATTGTTATTAATCTCTGCCAGTACATCACGCAGCGCCGAAGTTACGCCGCCGCTGCTGTCAAAGTAGTTATCAGAGGCAAGCATCGCCATACGTTCGTAGAAGGCTGCCGGGGCAATGGTATCACCTGCCGGGGTGACGAGCGCGAAGAACGTATCTGTTTCGCGCCCGCGTGTCGCCTTCTTCGGCGCAACTTCAACCAGCAGACCGGGCGGCGCGACACTGATAGATCGCCCGCCGACGACGTACAAATGACCAATGAGGGCTTCATAGTCGATAGGCATAGGGCATACTCTACGTAATTAGGTCGGGCGAAAGGTGATCAACGCGGTTGATATAGCGCACGATGAGGCGGTCTTTGTCGGTGAAGTCGATGCGCGTGATCGCCGTATTATAGTGCAGGTAATAGAGACTCCGGTTGGGTAGCTGGTTGAACAGCGCCTTGATCAGCGCGTCGATGAACGTGCCATGCGTGACAATAGCGATGCGTTCCCCTTTTTCGTGCTGATCTTGCGCCCGCCGCCGCAGTTCCGCCGCAATCTTGATCGCACGACCATAGCACGACGAAATACTTTCCAAACCAGTTTTAGCATCCCACCAGCCGGCATCGGTCACGGCGTCCGGCACAACGTAATCGGGAAATTCTGACGCGATCTGGTTGCGGTTTCTGCCCGGATACCCCGTGATTTTGCCCGCTTCTTCCAGATAGACTCCGCCGTGTTCGTGAATGTCTATCCATATTTCGGGCTTCAAACTGATAGCACTCCCTAAAGGTTGGGTCGTTTGCATGGCGCGATACATGGCGCTGCAAAACAAATGCGTGATTCCAAATCCCGGTGTCTCAATTTGCTGCGAATAGCCCGTGTTCGGGTTCACCCACGGGTCACGGCTGATGCCTACACCAAAATAAGATGCCAGCGCCTCTGCTTGACGCTTGCCTAAGTCAGTGAGCGGCGGGTCATATATGCGAGTCGCTTGTGAATCGTCTGCCAGCGCGTTATTCGTAGATTGTCCATGCCGGATGATATACAGTTCCATCAATCTGCCTTTGCTTGTGGAAGTTTCTCGCCCGCGTATTCGAGAATAATTTGCTCACGCGGAATTTTCGCATTGATCATCAACGCTTCGTAAAGCGGCTTGTCGGTTATGTCTTCGATAATCACGATTTTATCCTCCACAACTTGAGCCATAATGACTACTTGCGGGGGATGATCCCGACGTTCTTCTGCTATGGCTATAACGCAGTATAGATGTCGAACTTCATCAAATATAGCGACAAGTTGTTCTTTATAGGCGTCGCCCGCATACAAATCAACTTCGCGCCGAACCACATCTGTCAATTTTCTTGAAACCGTCTCTCGAACCATTACGACAGCCATTGATCAATCCTTTCTCGCGCCAAATCGACAAGAATCATCCGAATCGATAACTGTTCAACTAAGTCGCCGACAAGGGTCTTAAAAACGCGATGATAGATTTGGGTTGGTATTGCAAGATACAAATCGGCTTCAATTCCTCGTTGTGCAAGCAGACTTCTGTAGACAAGATACTGACCAAGAGCGATATAGAGATCGTTTAATGTTGTCTCTGAGTCAGCGAAACACTTGACTTCAATCAAGAGAAGTTGTTCAGAATTATCGCGGGTGGCACGAAGATCAATATATACCCGCCTCAATGAAGCACTTAAGGGATACGGTTTTAATGAGACTTGCCATCCCTCTTTGATGAGGGCTTGAACCACATTTTGTTGGCATCTATCAATCGCTGGCATGATTTACCTGCTATACGTTTTGTTGTTCAGCGCCCACATCGGTTTGACATCCATGTCGAAATCATCACGCAAGCCCGCCTCAAACCGAAAACACCCCGCCGCCGCGATCATCGCCGCGTTATCCGTACACAGGTTGAGCGGGGGATAGCGCACAGGCAGTTCGGTTTGCGCCTTCATCGCTTGACGCAGCGCCTGATTCGCGCTTACACCGCCCGCCATCAGAATTTCCGTCGCCTTGAACTCTTTAGCGGCGCGGGCAGTTTTTTCGACCAGTGTGCTGACGAGCGCCTTTTGAAAGCTCGCCGCCACGTCTTTGACCGAGATGTCAGAGCGCAGCACAGACTCTTTTTCGCCCTGCCGTGATGCGGCTACCGTCGCTTCGCGTTTGACCGCTGTTTTTAAGCCCGAAAAACTGAAATCGTAGCTCGAATCAGTCTTGGCGCGGGGGAAGTCGAAGGCAGTAGCATTCCCCTGCACGGCGACTCGTTCGATGTTCGGTCCGCCGGGAAAGGGCAATCCTAACATGCGCCCCACTTTATCAAAGGCTTCGCCCGCTGCATCATCGAGCGTGCCGCCGAGTCGCTCATACTGCCCGTGACCCGTCATCAACAGCAGTTCGGTATGCCCGCCGCTGACGATCAACACCAGCACAGGAAATTGAGTGTCGCGGGAAGCATCCGTCAACCACAGCGAATAGACATGCCCCTCTAGGTGATTAATCCCTAGCAGCGGTTTATCGAGCGCCAGCGCCAACCCTTTGGCGTAATTGATGCCCACCAACAGCGACCCGACCAAGCCGGGTCCTCGCGTGACGGCGATGGCGTCAATTTTGTTTACATTGATTCCGGCGTCCGTGATGGCGCTTTCGACCACATGCCCGATTGCCTCGATGTGCGCCCGCGATGCGATTTCGGGAAACACGCCGCCGTATTTCGCATGGAGATCAATTTGTGAGGCGACAATGTTTGAGGCAATGGTTTTGCCGTCAATGACTACCGCTGCGGCGGTTTCATCACACGATGTTTCGATCCCTAAAATGGTCGTCATAACACCTCAGTTAAAAGATAAAAGTTGAAAGTTAAAAGTAAAAATGACTTTTGCCACTTTTAACTTTTGACTTTTAACTTTCTACTCTTGCGAGAACGTTTCGAGTTAATCCTGATGTTCCCAACACTATCCAGCATAGCATAGTTGGGAAAATGTAACGCGGTAATGCCAGTAACAGCAGATGTACCAGCGTGACATAGGCGATGAATCCGAGTAGGGGCAGCGTAAGCCGCCATTGCCGCCGGAGTCTCCATGCGCCGATCACACCTGTGATCAGCACGGCATAATGGAACAGGTAAAGGATCAGTTTCGGGAAGAATTGATCGCTGTTGAGGATGCGCCCGATCCCCGCCAACGAGCGATCCTCGCGCAGCCATTGACTGATCACTTCACGCAAACTCTCGCCCGAAAAATAGGTCGTGCCGTGCGGCTGAAGATACGCGCTTGCCAGTTCTTCAACGCGGTGACGCACATAGCCGAGCGGATCCGCGCTGATCTGCATGTTTGCCGCTTCTAAATAATCGCCCTGACGTTCGCCCATATCGTTTGATGCTTCTTCGCCTAACGTTTCGTTCAACTGTTGATCGACCTCAAACGGGTCTGCCCAACCCGCCGCGCCGATGTACAGGAATGCGGGCAAGCCTTCCCCCGCAATCACAAAGCGATTCCAGCGGGCGAGGTTGTAAATCGTCCACGTGGAGATCACCAGCGCATAGGCGACCAGTAGCGCGGCAATCATTTTCCACGCCCGCCCCCGATAGACGATGAGCAGGTGAATCGCCAAACCGAGCGGAAACAACAGCAGCACCGCCCGCGTGAGAGTCGCCAAGCCGAACAACGCACCCGCGAGGAGCAGCAAACCAATCGCTCCAGAATCACGAACGGACGCCATGTATGGCGTCCCTACAGCCTGAACCTCAACACGGAGTTGGGGGGTGAGGCTGTCTATGTACACTGCGAACCCCGCGCTGATGAAAAACACGTACACCGTTTCGGTGAGTATCTGGGCGCTTTCGAGGATAAAAATCGGGTTGAGCGCGACCAGTGCTGCCGCGATGATGCCCACTCGTTCGCCTTGCAAACCGACTTGCCGTGCCATACGGTAGACAAAATAGGCGGTTGCTGTGCTGAGGATCGCTTGCATTACGCGCACGGCGATCACCGTGCCTTCGGGAGAAAACAGGATGCGCGGCAGCCCCACGAACATAAAATATACGGGTGGCTGGCTCAAAACCGATACATCAACGCCGGGGATCACCGCGCCAGAAACCAGCGCGTCACCGTGTTGTAAGTAAAAACGGGCGTCGGCGCTGTCTGCGACATAAGGCACAGAGGGGTCAAGCGATAGACCAAGCCACAGGCGCAGGATTAAGCCCAAAATGAGTATGAATAACAGTAAACGTGTCATAAGCGGAGTAGTTGCACGAGAAGACGCTATCGCTTCATAAGCCTTATGCGTATCGAAAGACAGCGCATTATAGCGCGTTGACGCCAGTGTGGATACAGTTGATCTGCTGGTTTGAATGGAGAGGCTTTGACGGTGGATCGAGTGATGATACTTGGATTAGCCGCCTCGGTTGGGGCGTTGATCTTGATTTTGGAATTGGTACGTCGGCAAAAACTGCGCGAAGACTATTCGCTGTTGTGGCTGGCGACGGCGTTTGTCTTGCTGATCCTCAGCTTATCTCGCCCGCTGCTCGATCAACTGGCGGGGCTGCTCGGTGTGGTGACCTATCCGCCCGCCGCCCTGTTTGGCGTGGCGATTTTCTTTGTGCTGGCGATTCTGCTGCATTTTTCAACCGTGCTGACCCGCTTGTCCCGTGATAACAAGCGGATCGCACAGCAAATGGCGATTTTGCAGGTCGAACTTGAACAGGCGAAACGCTCACGGGATATAAAACTGACGGGCGGCGATC
>JBBQRJ010000268.1:0-6795 GCA_038214955.1 Aggregatilineales bacterium
CCGGCGAATCGAGCGAAAATTCGTCACCGCGCACAGGTGCATCAGGTGTACGTTGCGGCAGAACTGCGCGGGCGCGGCATTGCTAAAGCCATGATGGACGTTGTGATCGCTTACGCGAGGACAATCCCCGATGTCGAAGAAGTGCATTTAGCGGTCACGATTGGCAACGAATCGGCGCGGCGCTTGTACGTGAGCGGCGGCTTCGTCCCGCACATGATCGACGCACGCTATTTCAAGATCAACGGTGTGTACTACGACTTAGAGTGGATGTATCTACAGCTAGGTCGCTGACGGAGAATTATACTTAACATCTCAGGGGTGCATTTCACTTTAGTGCAAAACTAGCACCTCATAATTTTATGTGGTGAACACGGAGGCGAGGCAGCCGTTTTTCCATGCCTTATTGTCTCAATATCGAGCAGTTTCACGACAAAATCTGTGTATTTTGAACTGAGACAGAGACTTAAATCCGCTGTTTTGTTATGAAATCATAGCTATGCACCAACTTGAAATGCACCCACATCTCAGCTAAACATTGACATTAACAGCTATTGTACTATACTTACATATACATCCCCCCAGTCGCTTCGGTGGCTGGGCGCGAAGCCGCCGCAAGGCGGCTTCTGCATTTTACCCCCGCAACCTCTATAGGTTTTTATGAAAACGAACGTCTATGTAGATGGATTCAATTTATATTATGGATGCCTCAAAAACACCCCGTATCGTTGGTTAGATATATCAAAATTATGCAGCTTGCTTTTGCCTCAAAATACGATTAATGAAATCAAATACTTTACTGCTCTTGTATCTGCGCGTCCCAATGATCCCGACCAACCCATAAGACAGCAGACATATCTTCGCGCTTTACAAACTATCCCCAATTTGACAGTTGTTTATGGTCAATTTCTAACGCATAAAATTCGAATGCAATTAGCAGTTCCTACTGCAACAGGGCAAAAAACTGCTGAAGTTATCAAAACAGAAGAAAAAGGTTCTGATGTAAACTTAGCTACTGAGCTTCTCATTGACGGTTTTTTACAACGTTATGAAGTGGCTGTTGTAATCTCGAATGACTCCGATCTTGTTGCGCCTATTCGGGCAGTTGCTACTGTTCTTCAAGTTCCTATAGGCATTCTAAATCCTCACAAACACCCAAGTCGTGAACTTTTAAAAGTGACAAAATTTATAAAACCAATTCGTCAGGGTGTTCTGCAAAATAGCCAGTTTCCCTCTATGCTGACAGATGCCAATGGAACGTTTTCAAAACCTAATGCTTGGTAAATGAACTACTCAAGCATAGGTGCTTTGAACGAACCGTCGGGCAGCATGGGCAAATCGACCACGCGGATCACGGCGTCTGTGTTGAGTTCGCCGTACACATGCGGGAATACTTCCCCTTCAAACGTTGGGTGACTCGGCGGCTCAAAGATCACTTCCCCTTTCACCCTGTCCGTCTCGATAATCAACAGCACGAGATCGGTTTTGCCGTGATAGAAGCGGTTCGCCGTCCCTTCGACCTGTTCCGGCTTGGAAAAATGGATAAAGCCTTCGCTGTCCAGCGACTCGGCGTGATACGTTCCCGCCAGCATCGCCCCTTCCCATCGTTCGCGCTCAATGATATGCGTGATAATCATGTGCGGTTCTCCATGCTCAATTCTTTTCTTTAGTGATGAGGAACAGCGCCCGTTTTGCGCCGGGAAGTGTGTAATCGAACCCGCACGACTGGAAAAACCCGTCTGCCGACGTGATCGCCATCACTTCAAGGATGTTCATTTCTTTTGCACGCTCTACGCACGCATCAACCAACATTCGCCCGATCCCCTTGCCCTGTGCGGATCGTGCGACGGCGAGTGAGCGAATTTCTGCCAGCTTGGGCGAGTAAATTTCAAGCACCACACAGCCAAGCAAATCGTTAGCTTCAACGGCGACGAAAAAGCTCGGCAGCAGTTCGTCTAATTCGCTGTAGGTACGCGATAAAACCGTGCCTTCGTCTACAAACGGCGTGATGAGTTCGATGATTGCGGGAATATCTTCGGAATGTGCCGGACGCACCGTGACAATATTTTTCATCGCCATAGAAAGTGATACCCTTGTGCTGATCGTCAGCGAGACACCAGCGTTTTTCGTCGCCATAGAAATAAATTGCCGATTTGCGAGTCGCGTTCGTAATTATAAATCAGCCAGTCGTTCAAGTCAGGGTAGTTCTGTAACAGGGTATTCGAGTCCTCATCACTGCCCGTCACCCACGGCATATAATCGACCTGTGCGACGACGACATACGGCGGCAAAGCTGCCCATAAAATATCAACAGTTTGTTCGCGCCATTCCGCCGGATACCAGTCTGCGACCAGCGGAAACTGAAAGATAAAACGTGCCGCCGGGTTTAATCCGCTCAAGTAGTAGATTTCCGGGCGAAAGCCCCAGATGAACAGCGAATCGCCGGGGACGACGCGCTCTCGCAAGAACGCTACCACTTGCAGCGACTCATCAGCGCGAAACTCCCCCGCCACGAATCGACCAGTGTACGCCGTTTGATCTTCTTGTCCCGTCAAATAGGGGATCGTCCGTGACCCAATCACGAGCGCCATGATGAGCAGAAGCGCGGCAATCCCCAGAATGTGAATAGGTTTGCTATGCCATAACCCCACCCCCGTCCCCACCCCGAAATCAGGGAGGGGAGAAAGATTGCCGTCTGCGCCCTCCCCCGAATTCGGGGGAGGGTTGGGGAGGGGGTCGATTGAGCGTGTAATCCCCCAAGCACCCAACAGCGCCAGCGGTGGCAGCATGGGCAGCCAGTGATAATCGTAGCCTTTCGCCTGCACCAGCATAATCGCCAGTCCGGTGATCAGCCACACGAT
The DNA here is from genome assembly GCA_038214955.1 of Aggregatilineales bacterium. Lineage (GTDB taxonomy): Bacteria > Chloroflexota > Anaerolineae > Aggregatilineales > Phototrophicaceae > Flexifilum. The sequence goes on from JBBQRJ010000268.1 coordinate 2,859, forward strand.
CACCGCCAACCCGCGTGAGTCACGTTTTCGCAGCGTGAAGATCACGCCGATCACGGTGAGGATTGCCAGCAAGCCCCAGTGTGACCAGCGGTAGCCAAGTGCGATCCGCGCTGAGGCGATCAAGTCGGGAAGGTTGGCAGTCAGCGCCGTATAACGGGAGGTGAGAACGGCGCTTTGCACCAACGCATCCCACGCGCCGATTTGCATTAAAATAACGAACCCTATCACAAGGCTTAACATGCCACCTGTGATAAAACCGCCTATATCCCAAACTTTGATCGGTTTATCCCAATATCGGCACATGATCCCGTAAAAAACCAGAACGGGCAATCCCATGAGCGCAAATGGATACTTAAACCAGAATGCCCAACCGAGCATCAATCCACTGAGCAGCGCCCATGCAAATGAGCGGCGCGGCGAGTCGGCGGCGCGAACCGCGCACCAGATCGCCAGTGTCATGGGGAGCAGCGCGATCCCGTCATTTTGCGTGAGCGTCCAGAATGTTTCGGTGAAGTAGAACACGCCGAACAGCGCCACCGTCCACACGCCCACCCGCCGATCAGCGAGACGGGCGGCGGTGGCATACAACGCCAGCGCGATCAGCGGGAAAAGGATCAGATCAATGGCACGCAGCGCGGTTGACGTTTGCCCGAACAGAACCATCGCCGCCGCATAGACGAAAAATACGGCGGGCGGCTTGGGATTCCATAAATCGACATACGGGATTTTGCCTTGCAGAAGTCCGCGCCTGATGGTCGCAAACTCGCCCTGATCACGTCCTAACGGGTAGGTGATCGTCGGCGCGGCGATCAGCAGGATCACGCCGATCACGATCAACACAGCGACATGGCGGCGAATCACAACCAGCCTACCGCCCGCGCTAACAAAAAGGCGATCCCTAGCGAGAGGAACAGGAACACCCATGTCAACGTGCGCCCGCTCTGCTGTGCGGAATTGATCTCTTTCTCTTCCACCGTGATTTCGCCCAACAGGTCAACGTAGAAATCGACATTGAGGCGTCCGCGTGTGACTCGCGCCATATAGTCGTGTCCGGTGACGAGCAGCCAACCGCTGTCCTCGTCCTGCCAGTCTGCGCCTAAACGTTTGGACATTGCCTCGTCTAAAATGGCGCGGGCTGCTTCGGGGGAGATCGTTTCGACTTCATCAGGCATGGGAACTCGGTTCAAGGATAAGTTGATGCAGAATGCTCAAAGCGTGAGTCAAATGTTTACCCCAATGAACAACGAATGTGAACTTCCATTCCCACATCGCATTGATCAGCGCACATGGCTCGCCACGATCAAACATACTCAAGCCCAATTGCAAATCGACATAGACATCGTGCAAATCGTCATACAGAAGATCAAAAGTGGAAGGCAGTCGTTCAGCCAGTCCGCGTAGTTTATCTTGTACTGCTGGCGTGACGCCTTCAACAGGGCTTTCGTCAGCAATCGACTCGCAAGGTTCAACATCAGCTAGGTCAAGTGAAGCACTGTAAAGGTTTGCCAGCGTCTTGGCGCAAGTCGTGAAGAAAATTTCATCTTCTAAGGTGGTGTGATTTTCGATCAGCGCGATATAGGCGCGGACTTGTTCGAGAAATCGCTGCTGTGGAGAGGATAATATTTGCTCGTTCATGTTGACCTCTGCTCTACTATCCCCTCTAAGATGTCAATTTGCTCTTGAAATAGGTCGATTTCATATGTCCAGTGATCTCTATACCACTGCTGGCGTTCCGCACTCAGTTGATCAAAATCGGACACCCTAAGCGTTGGATTGTCTAACTTTGCTTGATGTTTTCCGATCTCTATTTTAAGTGCTCACCTTACGCAGTTTGCCCTCATCCTAAATCCTTCTCCCTCAGCGAGAAGGACTTTCCAACACACGAACGCTTTTTCACCCCTCGCCCTGAGGGAGAGGGGCAGGGGGTGAGGGCTGAAAATGATACTCGTGCGTAAGGTGAGTTAAGTGAACGAATCGCGCCTCGAATGGCATAAATTGACTCGCTCCGATACCGATTGTACAAGCCGTGATGTCTGCCATTCGGTTTTTGGGCTTCAATGAAAGCATTCGTATTCACGCTATTCTACCATGCCCAGATTAGCTGCTTATCGTGTATTCAAACGAGAAAGGACCGATCAAGCCGTTGACATCTTTCGCGGCAACCGCCACCGCTGTAAAGCGATTCGCCGTGAAACCGTCCCATGTCACCTGATTATCCGTAATATCAAAGTACTGTTCGTAGATCAGCGAACCCGGCGGGCGCAGCGCAACCACATAGCTTACTGCTTCTGGCACGCGCTCCCATACTAGCGTGCGATTGCCATTTTCCGCCTCGCGCAGTTGAACCGAACGAGGCGGACGAATGCCATCTGCCATTGCCGTTGTTACCGCGAGAATGGTTTGTGTGGAGAGCATCAAATAGGAAACTTGCACGTCGTCCAGCGTATCGCGGTCTGTATGCTGGCGGTCAGGTTCTTCAAACGCCTCAATGAAGCGCACGGCAGCAAATCCCGCTTCGCTGAATGACATGTGATCACTGTAGCGATCCGGTCTATCGGCGGTCGATTGCACATCAATGTTCATGCCGGGTGCGTGACGCACGCCCAATAGTTGGATTGTGCGGGCAAGGTGACGCGAGACGGACTCGTTGGGTTCGGCGGAAAACAGGCGGATCGAGTTGTCGTTGACCGCGCCCGCGCTGTTGGTGCTGCTGCCAATAATGTCCATGTTGATCATAGCGTCAATCTGGATATTGTTCGCCCGCAAATAATCGTTAACGAACGTCGTACTGCCTTTACGCTGAATTTCTTCTGCGCCGAACGCCACAAACATGATCGTGGCGCGGTGCGGACGCTGACTCATCACGCGGGCAATTTCCAACAGCGCGGCGACACCGGTGGCATTGTCATTTGCACCGGGGGCGTAAGCTGTGCCGTTCTCAAAATCGAGCGAAATGCTGTCGTAATGAGCGCCGATCAAAATGATGCCCGCGCCCGTTTCTGTCCCTTGCAGCACACCGATGATGTTACGCCCAATCGTATCGGTATCGCCAAAATTGATGGTGAATTCCTGCGACTGCAACACGCTAAAGCTGTTCTGCGACTGATCACGAATCCCATTAAACTGCGTCATGATGTAGTTATATGCCGCGCCAATGCCCTCGCTGGGGTTTGTCCACGAGGATAAAACGTGCCGCGTCCGCATTCCTACCAGCGCGTCAATGTGCAGAATCAGCCGGTCTGGTTCCACCTGATTCATCACGTTTAAGAGCGTGGTATCGGGACGTGACTCGGAGCGCGGGATAGTGGTCGCCTGTGCAGGAAGTTCCTCAGGCGCTAAGGTCGCAAAACCGATGGTCGCGGGCGGTGTAACACTCGCACGCATCACAAGCGTCGGCGGCGCGGCGTTGTCCGTCAAATTGCACGCCAGCGCCGCCAACAACATCGAAAAAGCGATGATCAAGAGTGGGGTAAGGGTTGTGTGTCTTTTCATATCGCCAAGATTTTACCACACGATAACCCTCCGTCAGCGTAACGGTGGGTAAACGTAAACCAGTTAAAAGTTAAAAGTTAAAAGTTAAAACCTCTCAGTTTGAGGGAGAAGTCATTTGCCGGACGCTGAAGCATCCGGCAAGGGGTAGGAAGCCTCCTAAAGGAGGCTCAAACGCACTCCGTCAGTGTCTTTTTCCGGCTCATCCTCCTATTTAAACGCCGCTTTTGCTTACTCCCCTCCCTGAATTCGGGGAGGGGTCGGGGGTGGGGTGGGCTTAACTTGCCGTACATGGGACGACATGGTTGGCGTCCCATATGCACCAAGTTAAGCGTCAACAAAGGAGTCCTCCAAGGCATACCAAAGTTGAAAAGTGAGCGGGACTTTACGGCGTTTGGATAGACGTGGGGCAAGTTGAAGGTCGCAAGCAAGCCAATCAAAGAAGTCA
>JBBQRJ010000269.1:0-6690 GCA_038214955.1 Aggregatilineales bacterium
GAACCGTCAAATTCCATGTCTGCTGTCGCAAGGTCGCTCAGGTTGAGCAGCACACCGCGACTGGCGAAGTTCGCAAGGTCAGCGCCGGGAATCCAGAACACATCGGGGGCAGTCCCTGCCGCCAATTCAGCCAACAGCGTGTCTTGATAGCCCGCTGTTTCTGTGCCGCCGGGTTGATATTCCAGCGTGACGCCTTCCATCGATTCGTCAATGGATGCGCTCAACGCGGTATAAACATCAATTTCTGCCTGATTATCGGGGCGTGTGCGCCATGTTAGGGTAGTGTCTTGTGCGCTCACCAGCGAGACGCCCAAGCCGATCACCACAATCGCAAGAAGAAAAACACTCATAAACCGCTTTGCCATGAAATCCACTCCTCTAAGTCAAAAGATTTACATACACCTTTTAGAGAGTAGCATAGATCAAAGGTTAGTGAAACGTTTAAGCAATAATATTCGTTTAAAATGCACAATCTTATTGTGAGATTGCTTGTACATGGGTGTTACATTGAAGGTTAATTCTTGCAACTTTTCCCAGAAAATCACGAATTCTCAGTCCATGCCAGCGCCGCCGCGCCTACCGCTGTCGCTTCAATTTTTGACCAACCCAGTTTGATGAACGGCAGCATCGGCGGGTAGACTCGCGTTTCCATCGCAGACCGCGCCCGTTCGAGCAACCGCTCTCCAAGCACTTTCCCCATGCCCCCACCAATCAAAATCAGCGACGGGTTGAACATAATCGCAGACCACGCCATGACCATACCCAACGCGTCGCCCGCCTCATCGATCACCAACTGCGCCAGCGGGTCGCCGTCTTTATCGCCTTCAACAATCCCCGCTGTCGTCAACGATTGATGCACGAGCGGGCTGTCGGGGAACTCAACCATGTGTTCCAGCACGCCTTCAACCAACCCCTTGCCCGACACATACATTTCCGCGCAACCGCGTGTTCCACAGCCGCATAATCGCCCTTGCGGGTTAATCGAGATATGACCGACTTCCATTGCCATGCCGTAAGCGCCGCTGACCAAGCGCCCGCCCGCGACTGCGCCGCCGCCGAGTCCCGTCCCCACCGCCAGATAGATAAAATCCTCTACGCCTTGCGCTGCGCCAAAACGATACTCGGCAAGCGCCGCCACATTGACATCGTTTTGCACATGGACAGGCACTTTGAGCGCGAGTCCGGCGCTAACCTTTGCTGCCAGCGGCACATCAAACCAATTGAGGTTGACCGCGTTGAGGATCACGCCGTTCGCTGCGTCCACCCCACCCGGTGAGCCGATGCCCACACCTACAATAGGGTGATCTACTTTCGCCGCCGTACTTTCGATCCCCTGAATAATGCGCTGGATCACCGCGTCTGCGCCTTCTGCCGAACGAGTCGCCAGCACTTGTTCCGCCAGCACCGTCCCGTCGTGATCGACTGCCGCAAATGCGATTTTCGTACCGCCCAAATCCACACCGATGACGACGTTTTCTGTCATGCTCTGCGCTCTCTGTGGTTAAACGATCTTCTGCCGATCAGAGAATCCTTTGTAGGATTTGATCACAGTTGACTCTAGCGCGATTGGGGTATTTGGGCAAAAGGGGGACACCTCACCCCCTGCCCCTCTCCAAATGGAGAGGGGAGAGAGCGTATTTGTAAAGTCCCTCTCCTATTTTCGGAGAGGGATTTAGGGTGAGGCTAACTTTACCCGCCGCTTTCCGGCATCACCTCATCAACAGGTAATTCAGGGGTGATTTCAACGGGTGGGATCACCTCGTCAATGGGGGTTTCAACTGGCGGCAGTTCAGCCGGAGGTTCAGGCAGAATCAACGTGGGTTGTGCCACCGTGAAATTCTGTTCCGCTGACCACACGCTGTAACCCGCAATCGAACTCCACGACATCACCCACCAGCGATAGGTATGCCCTTCGGTGAGCGTCATGCCTGTGTTGATGGTACAAACACCGCCAGCGCACACCAGATAAGCATCAAACCACTGATCAGTCACATAGGCGCTAGTCGTGCCATCGCTCAACCAGACGTAATACCATTCCGCACCGGACACACCATTCCATTGGAAATCTGGCGTGGTGTCGCTGATCACCCCTAACGGCGCGGTTGGGGTCGGCGGGGTGATGCCCATGTTGACTTGGAACATCTGCCCATTCGACCATGCCCCAAAGCCACCCACATCGCTGTAGGTTTGCAACCACCACTGATAGTTCCCCGTCGCCAGATTCAAGGCGGGAGTCACGGAACACGTGCCGCCTGTGCAAATGTCGTTGGTGTTATACCACTGGTCAAGGATGTGTACGCCGTTGGCAACCCACAAGTAGTACCAATCGACGCCCGCAACATCTGCCCACGTAAAGGTTGGTGTTCCCGTATCGATCAAGCCGTTTGGCGTGCCGGGTGTGGCGCTGGCGGGAGTCGTCGCAACCGCGAAGTTAAATGCGTTACTCCATGCGCCGTAACCACCGTCGCCCCATGCCTGAATCCACCATGAATAGGTGCCGGGATCATACTCGTTGAGCGGCACATCAACCGTGCAAACGCCCGCCGTGCAAATATAGTAGGCGTCATACCAATTGCTGTACAGGAAACCATCGGGACCCGATACCCAGATTTGATACCATTCGGCAGTCGGCACGTCGTACCATGAATAGTCCGATGGGCTGGCGTTGACCGTGCCAAGCGGCGCAATGGCTGTCACCTGACCGGGAGGCGTACCCACATCGAACATCCATGTGACCACGACTTGCTGATTGTCGCCGCCCGCGTCTGTGCGCCCGGTGATTTCCACACCGTAATTTCCCGCCAGAAGCTCTTGATTTGGCGTAAATGTGGTGGTGTAAGTTGCCGCGTTATACGTCAGTACGCCGTCAATTTCGCCGTTGTCGCCCATTAACTCGAAGCCCGCCGGGTTTGTCACCGACTCGGCGTTCATCGCCTGATTCCACACGACAGTCACATTCGTTGTGCCATCGGTATTGGTCTCAGGTTCAGGCGACACATGCACAGCAAACGGGTCACGCCAGTTGGCGACGGTATTGTCAACGATTTGATTGCCCGTTAGACCGTAGCTGATCGTCACCTGACGGTTGTTGGATTCGGTGTTACCGTCTGCTTCTTTTTCGACACGTTCCCACGCACCACGCGCATACTTATACTGAATCTGCGTGCCATCGAGGATCGAGAGCGTCACCGACCACACGTTGTTATCAACATAGGTCAAAGCAATGCCGCCCGGATTCCATTCTGGATAGGGAGATGGGAAGCTGCCCGCAATATAGACCGTCGCGGGGGTTCCTGCTGGCACAGTGACGTTGAACGTCACGTTCACCATGCGGAATTCTGACGTTGCGCTGACCGTGTTGGACGGGTCAGAGGCGTTGGTCGCGGTGTCATACGCCTTGATGTAGTAATTGTAAGTTGTGTCCGGTGCAGCCGTCGTATCGACATATTGAGTCGCTGTTGGGTCTGCAACCGTTGCAATCTTGCCGAACAATTCGTCGCTGTTCGGGTTGGCGAGGACAGTTTCACGCCAAATCTCGAAGCCCGCGAGATCGCCATCCGTATTCGGGTGTGCGTCCCAACCGAGCGTGACACTGGTCGAAGTCGTTGCCAGCACCTCAAGGTTGCTTGGCGCGGCGGGCGGGGTCGTATCGTCGCTCTGGTTCACGGTGAGAACACCCGCGTCGGCGGCGTCATAAGGCGGCGCGTTCTTGTCGGTGTAGAACCACGATGCACCACCATCGGCGCTGTAACGGGTTGTGTAGTAGAACGTCCCGGCGCTCGTCGGCAGCAGATTGCCCTTATATTCGTCGTCGTTGCCGCCGTAGTTGTTGCCATCACCATCTTGATTCGGCGTCATTTCAAACCACGTCCACGAACCCGATGACGGATCATCGCCCTGTGGACCGTAGCCGACTTGAGCGCGAATGCCCGCGACAGTTTGGCTTTGCGCGTCCGTTGCGCCGCTGATCCAGATTTTCCCGTAGATCGTCTCCGTCGGGTTGTTCAGGTTCAGCGTGTGTGTGATGGTGTGAGGCCATTGCAGGTTGTACCACACGCCGCCCGCGTTGGGATCAAGGTTGTAACCGGGGACGCTGGAAACCTCATTTGACCAATCACTTGCCAAGCCAGTGTTCGATTTAGCGATCACCCTGTAGTAGTAACGCTGACCGTTGCTCAAGCCCGTGTCTTGATACTCGCTGCTAGTGGGTGAGGCGAGATACTGGTACGCGCCGCCGCTCAAGGGGCTGCGATACACATCATAGCCGCCAGCGTTCGCCGCGTCAGACCAGTTCAACGTAATCTGGTTCGCCGCTTGGGTCGCGCTCAAGTCAGTGACATTGGACGGGCGTCCGGTCACGGCGGCGCTCACGGTGAACAACCCGCCGCTGCGTGCGGGAGCATTGAACGTAAAAGTCCCGTCCGGGTTCGTCACGTAGATGACTTGCGTCAGTTCTTCATACAGCGTCGTTTGACCGGGCAGATACCCCGCCGTGTTGATCGTCACAGTATGCGGAACGCTCGAACCGTTCACAATCACAACTGCCGCATCGCTGTCATCATCCATGATACGCAAATAGGCGATCACATCATTGGCATCATCCAGCAGCAGCGGAATGTATTCGCCAGTACGCAGCGCGGGATGTCCGTTGCGGGCGGTGGTCAGCCGTGTGTAATACTGACGCATGGCATTCTGCGCGAAGCTCACTTGCATATGGGTGTAATACGGCGTCCCCGATTGATCTAACCAGGGATACGGGACGCGGTTATACGGGTCGTCCTGCCACTGTGAGCCGTCCCATGCGGGCGGGTTGACCGTACCTACTTCATCACCGTAGTAGATTGTCGGTGCGCCGGGCATGGTCATTTGCAGCAGCACAACGCCGAGCATCCGTTGAATCGAAGTTGTCCAATCGTAAGCCGGATTGTTGTAGGTGGCAGTCGTCGCCGTGTCGGTTTGATCGTCAAGCATGAACAGCGGACGACTTGTATCATGCGAACCCAACAGATTCATCATCGCGTAGAAGGCTTCTGGCGCGTAACGTTCTTGCCAATTTTCGATGCGATTGCTGAACTGTGAGGGCGTGATCGGTGACAAATTCCCCGCCGAACTGCCGCCATTGTGATCATTATCGGTGAATGTTTCATCGCGGAAGAACGACAGGAACGCCGACGAATACTGGTAATTCATCGTCGCGTCCCACTGGTTATCAATTGTCCATGAGGTCGAATTGCCCCATTCTTCCCCGACGATATAAGCGTTCGGGTTGGTGGCATGGACAGCCGCGCGGAAATCTTCCCAGTAGTCGTTCGTCGGGCTGTTGAGCGTCCCCTGATCGAGATCGCCGCCCACATCCAAACGCCAGCCGTCCGCCCACTGCATCCAATAACGGGCTATCGCAATCGGATCGCCGTCCGCAGAGCTATTATCATCAATGAAGATTTCGCGGACTTCGGCGTTTGCCCCATTCAACTTGGGCAAGCTGTCATAGCCGAACCATGATTCATAGCCGCGCCCATTGGAACAACCCGTACCCGCTTGAAAGAAGAACCAGTCTACAAACCCGCTGGATTCACTTTCACAAGCGCCGCTGCCGTCATTCGTGCCGATGGTCGTCGTGCCGCCGAACACATCGAAATGACTGTAGCGATCAAAGTACACGCTGTCCGACGAGGTATGGTTGAACACGCCATCAAGGATGATATTGATGCCGCGTGCGTGCGCTTGCGTTGTCAAGGTGTTGAACAGCGACCAATTCCCGAAATTATCATCGATCTCATAGTAGTTGGTCGTATCGTACTTGTGATTCGACGGGGACTCGAAAATGGGATTAAGGTAAATCGCTGTGACACCCAACCCATCAATGTAATCCAACTGGTCGATCACGCCTTGCAGATCGCCGCCGTAGAAATTATTGCTGTAGCCGTTAGCGCATATGCTGGTACTGCCCGCCGCCGCACGCGGATCGCAGACACGGGTATTCCAGTCCGTCCCGTTGGAGCGCACAATCGTATCGTTGTTGCCGTAGAAGAACGAACCAGCGGGGGTGTTATTCGCCGGGTTGCCGTCACGGAAACGGTCTACGAAAATCTGATAGATCACAGCATCTTTGACCCAATCCGGCGTTTGGAACGTGGGATCGTAAAAGGTCAACTGATAGCTGTTATCGGGGCTGCCGCCGAAGACCGAACCCCACCCTTGATCGCGTGCAGCGTCGTCTTCATAGTAGGCGGTGGCGCTGCCATCTTTGACGATAAAACGATACCAGTACACCGTGGGGAGCGCACTAGCGGGAAGGGTTGCTTCCCAGAATTCGTACAGATTGGGATCGCCGGGAAAGCTGACGCCGCCCACGATGCGAGTCATATCAATGAGCAGTTCGCCGTTGATACGGTCATTCCACGCACGAACCTGCGCGGATGTGAGATCGCCGTCCAGCGCCTTAAGGCGCACGCGGACATCTGTCCCGACGGGAACAGCGCCCACCGGACTGCGATACAACGTGTCCCGGCTGTTAAATCCTAATTCGTTCCAGTTGATGTTGTTATCACCAGCGGAAATTGCCCCAAATGGGAGGATCAGCAGGGTAAAAATGAACAAGAAAAGTGCAATACGATTTATACGAGGTGGTGCCGACATAAAATTGGACTCCAAAGGCACTTGATTCACGAATCGCCCGCCAAAGCGAAC
>JBBQRJ010000270.1:0-6666 GCA_038214955.1 Aggregatilineales bacterium
CCCCGCCCTCTAAAATCAGCCTCACCCCCCGCCCCCACTCCCAAGGGTGAGGGGGAGAAGGGATTACCAGAGAGGAAAAGCTAGAGGTAAGGAAAGTTAAATGTATATCTCTACGAAAACTGAATGGTTGCCATTGAGTGCGGCGGGAGTTCGATTCGCCAGCGTCCGACACCATCCGATGTGACTTGAAGCGGTGAAAGTTTGACGTTATTCGGATCAGTGGCGCTGTTGAGCGCACGCGGCGAGTCTCCGGTTAAAATTTGCGCCTGATTGACACGAGAACCGGACGCGGTCAGCGTGACGGATGCGGGTTGATCGTAATGGCGGTTAACGAGTGTCACGGCTGTTCCGGCTTGATTCGTGGAGGCTGTGCCTGTGACGACATTCGATTCGCCCCCCAACATGGAGACACCCTGTTTCACATCGACGGGAAGCGCCTGTGCGCCGATGTGCGGGATGTGCAGTTGCAGCGCGTAATAGGTCGGAGTCACCCACATCAATGCGCCTTCGGTCATGATAGGCGCGTGCAGCACGTTCACAATTTGCGCGAGGTTCGCCAGACTCAACACATCGCATTGACGGTGGAAGCCTTCGAGTGCCACGCCGACTGCCAGCGCATCACGCAGAGTCCCCGCCTGTTCGTAGGTGACCGGTTCGCGGTGAAGTTCATTGTTGGGTCCCCAGGAGCGGGTTTCAGGATGCCATACGCCCCATTCATCGAGCGCGATAGCGATTCGATGCGTGCTTGTGCCTAATGCATCTTTGATTGTGTCGGCTGTGCGGCGGACAAAATTTTCGGTGTCGTCGGCTTCTGCCAAGAGCGCGTAATATTGTTCTTCGCTGAAATTGATTTCTGTGCCGCTTTGTAACCAGTAGCGATGGATCGAAAAGTGGTCGAGCAGAGGCAGCCATCGCTGGTTAGTCTGGATAAATTCGACATTCCATTCGTCGTTATGCCCGCACGCAACCAACTGTGCAGTGGGGTCAACATGACGCATCATGGTCGCATAACGGCGATATTCCTGCGCGTAAGTTTGCGCGTCGTAGTTGCCGCCACAGCCCCAATTTTCGTTACCCACACCCCACAACGTCACCCCGAACGGATCAGGGGAGCCATTCGCGTTGCGTTCGCGTGCCAGCGTCGTGCGAACCGTCGTATTGCAATACTCCAGCCAATCGCATAATTCTTGCGGCGACCCGCTGCCCATGTTACCTGCGAGATACGGTTCTGCGCCTAACATGCGACATAACGCCATAAACTCATGTGTGCCGAGACGGTTATCATCCTCGACCTGCAAGCCGCACGACAAGCCCAAGCGGGTTGGGCGCTTGCCCGGCTCACCGATTCCGTCACGCCAGTGATAATGATCGGCGTAGCAGCCACCGGGCCAGCGAAGCATCGGCACGGGCATGGCTTTAAGCGCGTCTACGACATCAGCGCGAAAACCGCCGTAATGGGGTATCGACATTTGATTCGTGCCGACCCACAAGCCATCGTAGCAGCAGCGCCCTAAATGTTCGGCAAAATGACCGTATAAACGAGGTGAAATCGTTCCAATGGGGGAATCGCTTCGAACAGCGAGAGTCGTTTCAATCATAGTAGGTGCATCTCAAATCTTTTAAGTCCCGGTAGATCAAATTGTGTATCAACTTCACCCCGTTTCGTTTCGCTCAACCGCCCCTCTCTGTTCGTCATCCACATAGACCACATCAATGTTCGGGTGTGTCATATGCGAACCGAGAATCGCAATCGGCGTATGGGACTCGCCAAAATAGTGATCGATGTCGGCGTTGGTCAAATGAATTGGCACGAGGATCACGCCGTCTACAGGACGACGGGAAACTGCCTTACAAAATTGCAGTTCGTGTTCGTAAATGTGATCGCTGTTCGAGATCAAAACTTCGTAGCCGTGTCGATAAGCAATATCCTGTACTGTCCGCACCATCGGATGATAAAAGCCGTTGGTGAGGTCAGCGATAAGCATGGCGATTGTTTGGGTGCGCTGTGTACGCAGACTGCGAGCAAGTGCGTTCGGGTGATAACCGAGTTCCTCAACGGCGGCAAGCACTCGCTGGCGGGTTTCGTCGCTAATTTGCACAGTCGTATCGTTCTGGTTGAGTACGCGAGACACCGTTGACTGAGAAACTCCAGCCAACTTCGCTACATCATACCATCGTTGGCAGTTTTAGTTTATTTGACGGTTTTTTGACCATCAGCGACACCATTCCGATCTCGGATATTTGTTTCACATTATACACGTTCGATCTATGGGGTAAATCCGTTACATTTAGATCTCGTCTATGTCCTGTTCCAACGTAACATCATCAAGGGCGTGGCGATGACGGGCATGGGCGGACGCTAACGCGATAAGTCGACGGATTCAATTACTGTTTATTGTGTTCCTACTGCTGCTATCGGCAAGCGCCGTTCAGCAGCAGGATGATCAGCCGGAGACGTTTCAAAATCCGCTGAATGCTAATGGTGGCGATTCGTTAAACGCCGAGTCGTGGATCAAAAGTCCTCAACCCGTGTTTGAGCGTTCGGACGAAAACAGCGTCTTTGGTCCCGGTCATAACGGTTTCTTCCAATCGCCAGATGGCACACAAGATTGGATTGTGTATCACGCGAATGACCTAGAAAGCAACGATTGTGAAACCAATCGCACTACCCGCGCACAGGCTTTCACATGGAATGAGGACGAAACACCGAATTTTGGTGAACCTGTTTAAACAGATATAACAATCGAACTGCCTTCGGGCGATACGGGCATAGATAGTGCGGTGGAGCTAGAATCGCTGTCTCGCTTCGAGGCGTTTGGTCTGCGTGAGTCGTTTTTGCGGCACGCAGAGATTTCGATGCGGTTGGATTTTGAACCAAACCCGCTTGCCGACTCACAGGTTATGATCGTTCCCGGTCTAGCAGACTCCGAAGCAGTCCCTATTCAGTCGTACAACTTCATTGGCTTCTACTTGCGCCATCAAAACAAAAGAAAGTCTCAATCCACCGAAAAGAAACCTCACCCCCAACCCCTCTCCGAAAAAGGAGAGTAAAAAAGCAAGGGGTTAGAGGCGTTGAGTCAACAGATAGTAGGCGTCGTTCCAGTGGAGTTCGTTCTTGAACTGGCGCAGATGAGTCGATTCATCAATTTGCAAAAATTCGATGCCCGCCATTTCTGCGAAATCTTGCATGTGTTCTGAGGTGAGGGACAGGCTAAAGCCTGTATGATGCGCTCCACCTGCGTAAATCCATGCGGCAAGCGCAGTTTTGAAGTTGGGGCGAGGCAGCCATAGGGAACGCGCAACCGGGAGTTTGGGCAGCGGCGCATCCGGCGGCACCACATCAACCGTGTTGACGACCATACGGAAACGATTGCCCATATCCATCAGGGAGGCGTTGATCGCCGTGCCGGTCTGCGAATTGAACACGAGTCGCGCCGGGTCTGCTTTGCCGCCAATTCCCAACGGGTGAACTTCTAGCCGAATATCGCCGCTGGCAATGGTGGGGCAAATTTCGAGCATGTGAGCGCCAAGGACTTTCAAACCATCCGGGCTGAGGTGATAGGTGTAGTCTTCCATAAAGGATGTGCCACCCGTCAAGCCGACGCACATCACCTTCATCGCACGTAACAGCGCCGACGTTTTCCAATCCCCTTCCCCGCCGAAACCGTAGCCTTCCGCCATAAGGCGCTGAACGGCGAGTCCCGGTAACTGAACTAAGCCGTGCAAATCCTCAAAAGTGGTGGTGAATGCCTTGAAATTGCCCGCTTGCAAGAAGTTTCTCATCCCGATTTCGATACGAGCCGCCTCTCGAACGGAACTGTGACGTGCGCCTCCGGGACGCAAGTCGGGTTCAAGCACGTATTGATCTTGATACTCGCTTACCAACTGCCCGATCTCGGCGTCTGTCACCTGATTCACGACCTGCACGAGATCGCCTACGCCATAACCATGCACGGCATAGCCGAGCCGGATTTGCGCCTCAACCTTATCACCTTCCGTGACGGCAACCGAGCGCATGTTATCGCCAAAACGGGCGAGTTTCGCGCCCTTCGCATCGTGCCACGCAGACGCGGCACGACACCAAACTGACATGCGTTCCTGAACTTCGGGGTCTTGCCAGTGACCAACAACCACTTTGCGATTCATTCGCATACGGCTCATGATGAACCCGAATTCGCGGTCTCCGTGCGCCGCTTGATTCAAGTTCATGAAATCCATATCGATGTCTGCCCAGGGGATGTCACGGTTGAACTGGGTGTGCAAATGCAGCAGCGGCTTTTGCAACGCAGCCAAGCCCGCAATCCAATTGCGCGACGGCGAGAAGGTGTGCATCCATGTGACCACGCCGATGCAGTTGGGTGCTGCGTTCGCTTGCAAGCAAATACTGTGAATTTCTTCCGAGGTGGTCAGCACAGGTTTGAACATAATTTGTACGGGCAGTACGCCGTCTAATGTGCGAACAATTTCTTCTGAATGCTGATCCACTTGACGCAGAGTCTCCGCGCCGTACAAGTGCTGACTTCCCGTCAAAAACCAAACTTCAAATGTGCGAAGATCGATCATGAGCTACTCTCCTTGTCCAGTAAAACGATATATCGGGCGCCCATACATCGTTCGCGCCGGGGATCATTTCAAGCGCCCACGCGGGGGTTCGTGGAAACACGGTGAGCGGAAATGTCGTTTCCCAGTTCATAAGGTCAGGCGATTGGCGCGTTGGAATACCCGCGCCTGTGGAGTACAAGTAGTAGGCATTTTCGCCCCGAATGATCGCGGGATCGTGTACCCGCTTGATGCTGCCGTCTACTTCAAACGGGGTCATGGGGGTGGGGGTGCTTCGGGTGTGGATTCTTGCATGTGTGCGATGTGCGGCACATTTGCAGCAATTCCTAGACCCATGACAGCACTTGCGCGTAAGAACTCTCGTCGGGTAACATTTTTTGGCATTATCTTTCCTTTTTATGAATTTATGAAATCGAATGCCGTTAATCGTATTCACCTAATTGTAAGTGGTTCATCGAAAATCGACAATCAATTGAGGATTGAGCCTTATGAAAACGCAAATCTTAAGCCATACTCCGGTTGAAGTTAGCTCATTGTGTTTAGGCGCGATGTATTTTGGCACGCGCAACGATCAAGCATCGTCGTATCGCCTGTTAGATCACTATGTGGACGCGGGCGGCAGTTTCATCGACAGCGCGAACATTTACTCGCATTGGGTCGAAGGCTTCAAAGGCGGCGAAAGTGAATCAGTGCTTGGCAGGTGGATGCAGGAACGCGGCAACCGTTCACGCCTGTTCATCGCCACCAAAGTTGGTTTCGATTATGGGGATGTGCCGCGAAAACTGCGGGCGGGCGATATTGAAGCAGAATGCGAAAAAAGTCTGCGGCGGCTGAACACAGACACGATTGACCTGTATTATGCTCACACGGATGATCGGGTTACGCCGCTCGAAGAATCGCTAGAGGCATTTGATCGACTGGTGAAGGCGGGTAAAGTGCGATTCATTGGCGCGAGTAATTATCTGGCGTGGCGGTTGGAAGAAGCCCGCTGGATCAGCGAAACGCAAGGATGGGCGCAGTTTTGCGGTGTCCAGCAGCATTATACCTATCTGCGACTGAGACCGGGGACAAACGTCAAACCGCAAGAAATGGTCAACGATGATTTGTTGGATTACTGCAAAGTTCGCAACCTGACCGTGCTTGCCTACAGCGTGTTACAGGCGGGATCGTATACCCGTGATGACCGCCCTTTCCGTTATGAATTTGACATGCCCGATAACCAGCGGCGACTGGAAACGTTACGCGCTGTAGCAGAAGAAACGAAGGCGGGCGTGAATCAAGTGATTATCGCGTGGATGCTGCAACGCAATATCATTCCGTTGATTGCCGCCAGCACAGAGTCACAGCTTGCGGAAAACATCGGCGCGTTAGAAGTACGGCTCACAGATGAACAAATGGAACGGCTGAACACATCGGGCGCGAACCCGATTTGACCCCACCCCTGCCCCTCCCCGAATTCAGGGAGGGGGAGTCAACATTCTCACGCCATCGCTCGATACGAAAGAAACATTATGCCAATGTCAGAAGCGTTCAAACAGCGATTATTTCCCACGTTAGAAGATGTCGCCGCACATTTTGGGACACCGTTTCACATTTACGATGAAGCGGGCATTCGTCAAACGGGCGCGGCGCTCAAACAGGCGTTTGCGGGCGTGCCTCGTTTTCGAGAGTATTTCGCCGTCAAAGCCTTGCCCAACCCGCATATTTTGAGCATCATTCGTGATCTCGGTTTCGGCTTCGATTGCAGTTCGCTCCCCGAACTATTCTTAAGTCGCGGAGTCGGGGCGCGGGGTAATGACATTATGTTCACATCGAACAACACCACGCCGGATGAGTTTCGGGCGGCGATGGCTGATGGTGGCTGTATTCTCAATCTGGATGATATGAGCCTATTGGGGAATTTACCCGCTGTCCCTGACCTGATCAGCTTCCGGTATAACCCCGGCGCAAGGCGAACGGGCAACGCGATCATCGGCAATCCGATTGAAGCCAAGTTCGGGATCAGCCACGATCAACTGCTGCCCGCCTACCGTCTAGCCCGCGATCTGGGCGTGATACGGTTCGGTTTGCATACCATGCTGGTATCGAACGTGCGAAATTATCCCT
>JBBQRJ010000271.1:0-6654 GCA_038214955.1 Aggregatilineales bacterium
ATACGAGCGCCAAGACGGATAAACTTTTCTGGTTCTTTCAAAAATTCTACGACTTCTGCGAGTTCTTGCTTGGCTTCTTCCGCGCCTGCCACATCAGCAAAGGTCACTTGAGGGCGTTCCATATCACGCACGACTCTTGCGCGACTGCGTCCGAAGCTCATCGCCTGATCTTGCCCCGTCCGCACAGATCGCATCATGCGCCACAACAGCCACACAATGACCAGTGTGGGGACGACGGCGATCAGCAGTTGGAACAGCAGACCCGTTGTATTATCGCCTTGCTGTTCGCTAAAGCGTACACGGGCGATTTCTTCTGGCGTAACACCAAAGCTCTGCAAGGCTTGGACGAGATTAGTTTCGCGTTCCTTGTAATAGTACGCATTGGTATTGTTGCCTAGTTCGACATAGACATCGTTGCCACCACGTATCTGAATTTCAACGACATTGCTGTCTTTGATTTCTTCTGCGAGGCGATCTAGCGTAATACGGTTGCCACGCGGGACATTATTCGGCTGTGCGAAAATTACGACGAACAGCAGAAGGACGACAATGCCAACTACCAACCAAATACGTTGAGCATTACGACCAGAAAAAGGCGAATTGCCGTTGGTGTTCTGTGGGTCTGAGGGTTTGTTATTCACACTAAAATCTCTCCGAACCTTTCAAACGAGATGGGGAGTGAAACTGTGGGATGTTGCTGAATGGTAAACATGACGAAATTATACACGAGTCCGTCAAATGTTGTCATGAAGGAGTTACAAATCGAGGTTCGCTCATCATCTTCTATCGTAAAACTAATAGTGGGGATAAAATATGTAAAGATTGTGAAGTTTTTGATTTTGAGGTTTTCATGACCGAATGTCCTTGGTGCAAACGCCCCATTGAAGCCAGTGTCACCCAATGTCCTCACTGTGGACTGCCGATCAAGGTGACGACTGTGGGAACGACTCGCGGGTTGGGGAATACCGACGTTGAGCCAGGAACACCACGTTGGGGATCGGCAAAGGTCGATTCGCGCACAAATTTGATCATCAAAGTGCGTGACCACGAAAAAACTTTTGTATTCGACGCAGCGACCATCACCGAATTGCAGATTGGTCGCGTGAATCCGTCTTCCGGCGAAGTTCCAGAGATTGACCTCAGCGAATACAATGCTGTTGAGAAGGGCGTATCGCGCCGACACGCGACTCTTGTGCGTAAAGAAGGGGGCGCTATGCATCTGGTAGATAAGGGCAGCGATAACGGAACGTACTTGAACGGTCAGAAGATGATTGCCAACCAAGCCCGTATTGTGCGCGATGGGGACGAAATTCGCCTAGGATTTCTTGTCCTCACCATCAAATTTGAGCGCCTTAACTGATCCTCATGCGTTGGAGACCTGCCCGTGTTATTATTTCAGGACAAGGCTCACGCGGGTAGGATTCCATGACCGAACGCACAAATGAAGAATGGTTAGCCGATCTGCAAAGCGACTCCGAGCATCAGCCAGAGGCGCTGATAGACCTGCAAAACCGTTTGCAACGCGGCATTTTTTATTACCTCAGCCGTGAGCGAAGCGACCTCTCAGGGCTTTCCACGCATGAACTGACGCAAATGGCAGAGGATATGGCACAAGATGCGACTCTGCGCGTGATCGAGAACGTCACTACATTTCGCGGTGACAGCTTATTTACCACATGGGCGACCCGTATTGCAGTCCGCGTAGCGATCAGCGATTTGCGCCGCGCCCGCTACAAAGATTTCAGCCTAGACAATATGACTGCCGAAGGCGATCTATTGCCCGCGACATCAACGCCTGTGGGGGGGACGCGCCCGCTCAACCCTGAACGCGCCGCCGAACAAACCGAAATCCTGTCGAAAATCCAAACCACGTTAGATGATGTGCTGACCGAACGCCAGCAGCAAGCCTTGATCGCTGTGGCTGTGCGCGGTGTGCCGCTCGAAATTGTGGCGGAGCAGATGCAAACCAACCGGAACGCATTGTATAAGCTAATTCACGATGCTCGGCGCAAACTGCGAACGCATCTAGAGTCACAGGGTTTGTCGATGGATTACATGCTCAACCTTTTTCAGGAGTAACCCCTAACCCCTCTCCATATGCAGAGCGGCGACGAAAGTAAGAAAATTGCGGTAAGATCGCTTGGATTGTAGGCGTCGAATCACTATATGGATAAACGTGGGGGAACGCGGTGGACGACCAACTGCGTAAATTGATAGATTGCATTTTTGACGCGCATATGGACGCGACGATTGATTGTGAGACGTGTAGTTTGCAATTCAACTGCCTAGCCGATTTGGTAGCAGAGGGAGCAGACCCGCGTCAACTGTTGCCCGCCGTCGAGGAGCATCTCGCTTGCTGCCCCGACTGTCGGGAAGAATACAACGCGCTTTTAACCATCATTCGCGCCGAAAATCATGGCTTGACGACTTCCTAAGAGGTAAATGTATGCGTAAGGTACGTGTTCTCATCATTGGTTCGGGTCCTGCGGGTTTGACGGCAGCCATTTACACGGCTCGCGCTCAATTGAGTACCGTTGTCGTGACCGGGAATCAGCTTGGCGGGCAAATTGCGACCACGCATGATGTGGACAATTTTCCCGGTTTCCCCGATGGAATCACAGGTCCCGAACTGGCGGAACGCATCCGGTCACAGGCGGAACGGTTCGGCGCGGAATTTGACTATGATATTGTGACTTCGCTTGAACTCACAAAAGGTGCGCCGTTCTACGTCAAGACGCAAAACACGGAATATCTCGCCGATTCGGTGCTGGTCACGATTGGCGCGACTCCGCGTAAGCTGAATATCCCCGGTGAGGATCAATTCATCGGGCGCGGTGTGTCATGGTGTGCAACGTGCGATGGCTTCTTCTTCAAGGGCAAAGACATCCTCGTCGTTGGCGGGGGTGATTCGGCGCTGCAAGAAGCGATCTTCCTGACCAAGTTTGCCAACTCGGTGACGATTGTGCATCGCCGTGACAAACTGCGTGCCAGCGTCGCCCTGCAAACCCGTGCCTTCGAGAACCCGCGTATCAAGTTTATTTATGATACGCTGATCGACGAGATCAAAGGTGCGGACGGCAAGGTCAACGGCGTGGTGCTGCATAACATCAAGACGGATGTCAAAGAGGACAAGGCGACGGATGGCGTGTTCATTTTCGTGGGTTACGACCCGAACAGCAGCATTTTCGGCACGCAGCTTAAGACGGATGATCTCGGCTACTTCATCGTAGACGGTTTCATGCGTACCAGTGTCGAAGGCGTGTTCGCGGGCGGCGAAATTCACGATAACTACTTCCGCCAAGCGATCACCGCGTCGGGGCAGGGTGCATCAGCCGCATTGAGCGCGGTCAGTTGGTTGGGCGAACGCGAACATATACTGCAAGACCTGAGCGAAAGCGTTCCCGTCGAAGCGACGCCCACCAGCGGCGACTAAATCACCCACTAGGCTAACGGTCACGCGGGCGCAAAGCGAGTAACTTTGCGCCTTTTTTATTTGTGATACGATAAGTTCATAAACACATGAGGTGACAAGATGATTCAAATAAATATCACCCCTGAAGAACGAGAAAAACTGACAGCACGGGCGAAACTCTACCAGATGGCGCTTGAGGAATATGTGCATCTGCTGATTGAAGTTGATATTGAACCAGAAGTAGACCCGATTGATTCACTCCGACGGTCTTTGGAAGACTTGAAGGTAGGAAGGGTATATTCCATTTGTGCTGATGACAGTGCGTTAGCTCAAACACCGGGCATGAATGGAGGAGATAAGCTGGTTCAGATTGAAATCGCTTCTGAGGAAAGCGAAAAACTTGGTGAGCAAGCAAAGCTGTATGCGATGACCATAGAACAGTATGTTTATCAGCTAATTGAGGGAGACCTTGCGGAAATCGATCCGCAGGAATATTTGCGAAAGGTATTCTGCGAACCGCAGATAGGTCAGGCAGTTTCGCTGACTGACGACAACAGTGAAGCTGTAAGAATACTAACCAAGATGCTTGAGGAAGATAAGTACAACCATGAGTAACCTTTCCCCAACGGTCATACGGGCGCAAAGCGAGTACACTAATACTCAGCTTTGCGCCTTTTTATTTGTGGAGAACGATTGATGAAACGGATCAGGCGGCTATTCCTAACTTTCACGCTGCTCACTGCTGCGATCTGTGTGGTTCTGCTGTTGAATATCACTGCGCCCAATCCCACCGGACGACGTTATTCCAGCCAAATGCCTTTGACAACCGGACAGGGATCAGGGCAGCAGATTGGCGACGATGCTGAACGAATCCTTGAGCTTGATCTCGGCATCCCCAACAACAATGCGGCGGATCAACGGGTTTGTATTTGCAACAGCGCACGGGGAACACCGCCGATTAGCGAGTGCCGAAGTTGTTTGACGACTATCCCCATCGAGGGAAGCTACCGCCGCCCTGATTTTATGGGAGCGAATTACATCGCGGAGTCGAAAAACGCGCAGAATTTGCTCTACACACAAGCAGATCGCCTCGATCAAATCACAGATTACGCCAGCGCAGCACGGGCGCTCAATCAACCGTTGTGGCTGTATATCCGCGTAAACACTGTGCTTGATTCTGCTTTTACCAGCCTCGTTGATTCAACGGGCGGCGGCGTTATACGCTACTTCACCGTATCGGGATACGTCGATCCGATTGATCAAGCCGCACAACGAGGCTTGACTGCCGCTGTAATTGTGTTCGTTCTGGTCATGTTCTGGGGAGCCGCATCCAGTCAACGCCGACCCACTAAACCCAAATCCAGCGACCCAATGCAAAAAACAGCGGACAAAGTACGCGACACGGAAGAATTTGCTAGAGCCGCGAAAGACCGTTTACGCAAGAAAATTGATATTGAAGACTCGCGGTAAAATGTAGACTCAGCTTTGCGCCTTTTTATTGCCTGAAAGAACCCACATGGTCATTCAATTAGAAGGGGTGATTCGGAATGTTCGCTACACTCCCCATTTGTCGTCGCCCTTACGCGAATATGATTTCAACAATTTTGATATTAACGCAGCGCGAGGACAGGGAATTGTTACTGTAGGGGCTAATCCGCTCGGCTTTTCAAAGTGGATTTCACCGAAGCGGACTCGTTCGTATCCTTATGCCCGTATTTACGACACGTATGGTTTAGGAAAACGGGTAACGATCATTCCGGTGATCAAAGATGAGGGTGTGAACGGAGATAATGATCGTATCAACATTGTCACCCTTTCGTTGATGAATCTACTCAACGTGTTTGTGATCCTCGCATGGTACGAGGATGCAAAACCTCATGCCGTCCGCGACGGTAAGATAGCGGGGCAATTGCTGTTGCCTGATTACGTGCGGGATCGGTTGCTGGAAATCAACAGCTACCAACAAACCGCCTTACATTGGAATTTGATGCACTTCGGACGAGATTTTGAACAGGTTTATCGGCAAGCGGTTGACAGCTACCAGCGTATTTCGCAGAAACTTGGTGTTCCCGTTCATTCCAAAGCAGATCATCTAAATGTACTTAAGCAATTTTTAGTGGATGGTCAGTTTGATGTGAACATCTTCCGCGATATTTCCCTCGCCCGTTCAAAAAATGCCGCTAGTAGAGAAACTTTGACCCATCACCTACAAGAATTTCTTCAAGAAGGGGATAAAGCTGCCCTATCCCTGACGAATTATTTGGGTGGGGAGTATCATTTAACAGTCGATGAAGTGTTTGCAGCGGGGGATCGAATTGTTCTGCAAGAGTCAAAGAATACGACCCGACACAGCTTGCCAAGCCTCAATGATATAAAAGACGGGTTGCTCAAATTGATTTTGTACAACAACATTGATGAATTATCGGTGGATGGGATTCCGATGGCTTTTGAGGCGCGATTGAAACTCACCGGCAATTTGACAGGATCGTTGAGTCTGCCTTCTGATATAGCAGTTATAGAAGCATTTGCGAGTTTGAATGGTTTTGCGCGGCGTCATGTTCAACTGCTCGAACGGCTGAATATGGAAGCTGCTACCAATAGACTCACTATTGTTTTGATGGGGAATCAGTGAGCCATTTAGCGATCAGTCCATTACGCTATCCCGGCGGCAAGTCGAAAGCGTTGGACAAAATTCTGCCGCATATCCCCGCACAAATCGGGGAGTTTCGAGAGCCGTTCGTCGGCGGCGGATCGGTGTTTTTGGCGATCAAGAAACTGTTTAAGGGACATATCGGCAAGTATTGGATCAATGATTTAAACCCCGATGTGGTTCATTTCTGGCGTTGTCTGCGCGATATGCCGCAAGAACTGATTGCTCAAGTGACACAATTTCGAGACGGATACAGCGAGGGGCGGACGCTCTACGAATTTTTGCGTGATGACAAAAACATGCGCTCTGATTTTGATCGCGCCGTGCGTTTTTTCGTCATGAATCGCATCACATTTTCTGGTGTGATGGATGCGGGCGGTTACTCGCAGCAAGCGTTTGAGCGCAGATTCACCGCTTCATCCATTGAGCGTTTGCAAACTGCTGCGGATTACATGCAGGGCGTCGAAATTGCATACGGGGATTATGCGCCTGTCATTCATGCGCCCGGCGATAATGTCTTGATCTTCCTCGATCCGCCGTACTGGAAAGCAGTTGCATCTAAACTTTATGGAGCGCGTGGACAGTATCACAC
>JBBQRJ010000272.1:0-6600 GCA_038214955.1 Aggregatilineales bacterium
GACGAATTTAACATCACCCGCGAAGATATGGATCATTTCGCCTACGAAAGTCACATGAAAGCCGCCGACGCGGTGGATAGCGGACGGTTCAGCAGCGAGATCATCCCGTTTGAGGTCGAAGAAACCTACGTTGATGAAAACGGCGAACTCGTGACCATCACGCGAATGCTCACCGAAGATGAACACTTGCGCCGCGAAACCACCGTCGAAGGCTTGGGCAAGCTCAAGCCCGTGTTCCGTACCAGTAACGGGCGCGTCACGGCGGGCAACAGCAGCCCCTTAAGCGACGGCGCAGCAGCGGTGATCATCATGGAAGCGAGTAAGGCGGCACAGTTGGGTTTGAAGCCGCTGGCGCGATTCGTTGGTTTCAATGTGGCGGGCGTGCGTCCCGAAATCATGGGCGTGGGACCCATTGCGGCGATCCCCAAACTGCTCAAACGCACGGGCATGTCGCTCGATGATATTGACCTATTCGAACTCAATGAAGCGTTCGCGTCACAGTCGCTCGCGGTCATTCGCCATCTGGAGATGAATCCTGAAAAGGTGAATGTCAACGGCGGCGCAATTGCGTTAGGTCATCCGTTGGGCTGCACAGGCTCTAAACTGACCGTCTCGCTCATCAACGAAATGAAGCGGCGTGATAGCAAATACGGCATGGTGACCATGTGCATTGGTGGCGGCATGGGCGCGGCGGGCATCTTCGAGAACTTGAACTAACCCCTTGCCTCCCCCCTCTCCTTTTTCAAATGTAGGGGAGACTCCATTGGGGTCTCCCTTTGTCCTATTTTCTCCCCCTCTCCTTTTTTCGGAGAGGGGGTTGGGGGGTGAGGCTAATCTTTTACAGAGGGGTTGGGGGGGTGAGGCTTTTTTACAACCCCTCCACCGCTGCAATGATCGTCTCCAAGTCAGCCGACGACAATCTAGGATGCACAGGTAAACTGATCACCTGTTTTGTGACCATTTCCGTCACCGGAAGCGATTGATTATAGCCGAGATCAGTGTAAACTTTCTGGCGATACACCGGCACAGGGTAGAAAATACCACTCCCAACGCCCGCGTCAGCCAGCTTCTTGACAGCAGCATCCCGATCTCCCTCTTTCAGACGAATCGTGTACTGATGCCATACATGACCGTAGCTTTCGGGCGCGTGTGGGGTGATCACATGGGTCAGGTGTTGGTTCAAAAACTCAGCGTTATGGCGGCGGCGCTCGTTGAAAGCGGGCAGCTTGCGAATTTGCGCCAAACCAAGCGCGGCGTGAATATCGGTTAACCGAAAATTGAAACCGAGTACATCGTGGTAGTAACGTACCTTCATGCCATGCGCCCGCAGCAGTTTGACCCGATCCGCCACGTCGGGATCGTTCGTCGTCACCATGCCACCTTCGGCAGTCGTCATATTCTTAGTGGCGTACAGCGAGAAACAGCCTGTCCCAAAACTGCCCGCGCCGCGCCCTTTGTAGGTTGCCCCGTGAGCCTGTGCCGCATCTTCGATCACAACGAGATTGTGCCGTTGAGCAATCTCCATAATGGCGTCCATGTCCGCCATCAAGCCATACAGGTGAATCGGCATGATCGCTTTCGTGCGGGGTGTGATCGCCGCCTCAATGAGCGCGGGATCAATGTTGAACGTATCCGCCTTGATGTCTACGAACACGGGACGCGCTCCCGTATACAGCACACTGTTCGCAGAGGCAATAAATGTGAACGGGCTGGTGATCACCTCGTCCCCCTCGCCAATTCCATTGGCAAGTAACGCGAGATGCAGCGCCGCCGTCCCATTAGCAACCGCTACAGCGAACTGAGTCCCGACGAGCGCGGCGAATTCTTGTTCAAGCTGTGCGACTTTAGGTCCTTGTGCAACAATACCGCTCTCCAGCACTTCGCGGATGTAAGCAAGTTCTTCTTCACCGAATTGCGGACTCGAAATAGAAATCATGACCTAAACATTCCTTGATAATCTGCAAAGAGTACATAGCTAACCTCTGTTTTGGATAGCTTATTCTCCCCTCCCTGAATTCGGGGTGGGGTCGAAGCTATCAAAAACTCACGTTAACTATATCATTGAGGCACAGAAAATACGGTAGAATTTGTTAGACTTTCTCATTAGAGGACACATCAATGCGTGTCATCACCATCGTAGGCGCTCGCCCACAGTTCATCAAAGCTGCGCCCGTCAGTCGAGTACTGCGACAACAGCACACCGAAGTTTTGATCCACACGGGACAGCACTACGATCCCGATATGTCAGACATTTTCTTTCAGGAATTAGACATCCCCAAGCCCGACATCAATTTAGGCGTGGGCGCATTGACCAATCTGGAACAGGTTGCACAAATGATCCTCGCCTTGCAGCCCATTGTCCTCAACACACAGCCGGACTACCTGTTGATCTACGGTGATACCAATTCGACACTGGCAGGAGCGTTTGTGGGACGGGCGCTCAATGTCCCGGTTGCCCACGTTGAGGCAGGCTTACGCAGTTACAACCGCGCCATGCCCGAAGAAAACAACCGCGTGCTTGCCGACCACATCAGCACCCTGTTGTTTTGCCCCACGCCGGTTGCGGTGAATAATCTGGCACGCGAAGGCATCATCGAGGGTGTGCATATTGTCGGGGATGTGATGATCGATGCGTTGATGCAAAATCGGGGGCGCACAACGAACAGAATGCTCAACGACATTGGCGTCACTGCGGGGAATTACTTCTTAGCGACGGTACACCGTCCCGCGAATACTGACTCTGCCGCGCCGCTCATGAGCATTTTTGCCGCGTTCGCCACACTCGATTTCCCTGTCGTATTGCCCGCGCATCCCCGACTGCGAAAATCGCTGGAACGTTTCGCCATTTCAATCCCTGCCAACGTGCAGTTGATTCCCCCGCTCGGTTATCTGGATATGTTGAGCCTTAGCCAGTCCGCACGGGTGATCCTCACCGACAGCGGCGGCTTGCAAAAAGAAGCCTATGTGTTAGGCGTCCCTTGCGTGACGATGCGTACAGAAACCGAATGGACGGAAACTATTGACTCAGGCTGGAATCGCATCGTCGGCGCAGACACAGACGCCATTCGAGCAGGCGTTGAAGCGGCATTAAGCGCCCTACCCGCCGAACACCCACAAATCTACGGCGATGGCAAAGCCAGTGAGCAAATTGTCTCGCTTCTACAATCACAGGATAAACACGCGCTATGAGCCGCAAACGCATTTGCATTATCAATTTTGCCGATTACAAAGACTGGCGCATGGCACGCGAACTCGATCATATTCGGGCAGATTACGATGTGACGATTGTGGGTCTTAAAGAGATATTCGAGCCGGGTGAAGGCATCGAATGGAAGTTTATCGAGTCAAAAACTACGCCCATTTCTAAACTATGGGATCGCGCAATGATGTTGTTTGGCAAGGTTCTTCCCTCTGCCTACGATACATGGTTCTGGCGGCGTAAACGCTACGGCGATGCGCTGACGTTGGCGCTCGAAACCCACGCCGACGTGTATCAGGCAAATGATTGGGCATCGTTGGCAGTTGCCGTCGAAGCGGCACAACGCACCCATGCTAAAGTCGTGTATGACGCGCACGAATACTGGTCGCTGGAGACAGAAAATCAACCCCTGTGGAAGATGTTTTTTTCACCGCTCATTAAACATATCGAAGACCGTTACATCCCCAAACTAGACGCGCTGGTGAGCGTATCGCCGCCCATTGTGGAACGTTACGGACAAGAATATCGTATTCAGCCGACGTTGATCATGAACGCGCCGAAGTTAACCGCAATCCCGCCGTTCAAACCCACTAACAGAGAGCATATCCGCATCATTAATCACGGGTCTGCTGTGCGAGATCGTCATATCGAGCGAATGATCGAAGCATTGGCGTTTGCCGACGCCCGATTCACACTCGATTTCATCTTCTTACCCATTCATCAAGACTACATCGAAGAACTAAAGGCGCTGGCAGCACAGCTTGTACCGGGTCGTGTGACCTTTCACCCGCCGCTGCCTGCATCCGAAGTCATTGCACGAGTCGCAGAGTATGACATTGGAATGTTTATCATTAAACCCGTCAGCTACAATTATCACAATGCCCTACCCAACCGTTTCTTTGACTTCATTGCGGCTGGACTTGCAGTTTGCGTGGGACCCTCCCCTGCCATGAAAGCCATCGTAGACCAGTTCGGCATAGGACTTGTCACCCCGACCTTTGAAGCAGTCGATATTGGCGCGGCGCTCAATCGGCTCACAACGGACGACATCGATAGGATGAAACATGCCTCGCGTGAAGCGGTTCAGCACTTCAATGCCGAGACGGAAAATCACAAGTGGGTAACGCTCTATCACGATTTGTTTGCTGATCATGCGTAAACGCATTTGCATCATCTCATATTCGCCCATCAAACATGATGCGCGGGTTTTGCGGCAAATCACTTACTTAGCGCCGCATTACGACCTCACCGTGATCGGTTTTGGCGATCACCCGGATGTACCCGGCGTGAAGTGGCATTTGTTCCCCTACCGTGATTCTTTTCTCTCTAAGCTAATTCGCAACAGCTTGCAAACAATAGGGCGGGTCATTCCAGCCGCATACGATCTACTTGAAATTTGCCGGGAACGCTACTGGAAAACCTTGCAGGCGGTTGATCCTGATACGCACGCGGTGCTGGCAGACGATTTGACGGCGTTAACAGTTGCGGCACACGCGGCACGGCGCACAGGCGCAAAACTCGTCTTTGACGCGCATGAGTTTTCGCCGTTAGAACAGGAAACACCCAAATTCAAGCGGCTGGAAACGCCTAATCGAACCTATCTGCTTCGCAAATATGCTCAACGTGCCGACGCCACCATGACCGTTTGCACACCTATTGCAGAACGTTATGCCCGCGAGTTTGGTTTTCGTCCGCTCGTGGTGATGAACGCCCCGAAGCAAGTCATCACGCCTGATCATACTGTCGATCCCGATCACATCCGGTTGATCCATCATGGAACGTACAGCCCAGATCGCGGACTTGAAGCGATGATCCATGCACTGGCACTAGCCGATCCGCGCTTTGAATTGTATTTTATGTTGGTTGCTACCGATGCAGAACTCGATGCGCTGCGTCGTCTAGCCGATGAAGTTACACCGGGACGGGTGTTTTTTCTGCCGCCTGTCACCCCCGCGCAGGTGGTCAGCCGCATAGCCGAATACGACTTGGGCTTTTACATGCTTGCGCCCACCAGCTATAACAACCATGTCGCGCTGCCCAACAAGTTCTTTGACTTCATGATGGCAGGGCTTGGGGTGATCATTGGACCTACCCCAACAATGGCACAGATTGTAGAGTCGTATGGTTTCGGCGTGGTCGCGCCCTCATTCGAGCCGCAAGACGCCGCCGATGTATTGAACGCGCTCACGGTGGAGCAAATCGTCACGATGCGGGCGGGGACGCGGGCAGCCGCCGCCGCGATCAACGCTGATACCGAAATGGCAAAAGTGATCACCATGTTCGATCAACTGCTGTTGGATTAAGTGCTTGGAGACTAACTCGTGTGTGGAATTGCCGGAATTTATCGACTCGATGGTAGCGCGGTTGACCCCAACTGCATTGTGCAAGCGACCACACTCATGCGTCACCGGGGACCCGATGGCGAAGGTTATCTACTGCTGAACACCGCCAGCGGCAGCAACAGCTTGCGTAATGGGGCAGATACCCCCACGAACATCACGCACCCGATGGTACAGGAAGATGTGCCGTTCACCCCCGACCTCGTGCTGGCACATCGGCGCTTGGCGATCATCGACTTATCGCCGGGGGGACACGAACCCATGACCGTCCCCGGTGAACATCTATGGCTCACGTTCAACGGTGAAATCTACAACTATCTCGAACTGCGCGAAGAATTGAAAGCCAAAGGCTACACCTTCCACACCGAAAGCGACGCCGAAGTCCTGCTGCAAGCCTACGATGCGTGGGGCGTCGATTGTCTGGATCGCTTCATCGGCATGTTCGCATTTGCCATCTGGGATCAGCGGCGCGGGCGCATGTTCTGTGCGCGAGATCGCTTCGGCATCAAGCCATTCTATTACGTGGCGAATCCTAATCTATTCGCGTTCGCCAGCGAGATCAAGGCGCTCCGTCCCATTGATCCGGTTGCCTACACGCCCGACATGGATCAGTTATTCTGGTTCTTGCACTACGGCGGCATTCATAACGCGCCCATGACGTTCTTTCAGGGTGTGCGCGAGCTTCCCGGCGGGCATTATCTCTTGGTCGAAAACGGGGTCGTGCGTGACCCGGTGCAGTGGTGGGATGTCAGTTTGGAACGCGCCCGCGCTACCTACAACTACAACGACCCTGAAGGCGAGTTTATGCGACTCATGCGCGAGTCGGTCAAGCTGCGTCTCCGCAGTGATGTCCCCGTCGGGACATGCTTGAGCGGCGGGCTGGATTCCAGCACGATTGTCGCGCTGGCAACCGAACAGCTCAACGGCGGACGAATGAACAGCTTTTCGTCGGTCTACCCTGTGCGCGGCTTCGATGAAGGGCGCTACGTTGATATTGTCGCAGAACGCTATAACACCATTCGTCATGTGACTACGCCCTCGTCAGAGGACTATCTGTCACGG
>JBBQRJ010000273.1:0-6587 GCA_038214955.1 Aggregatilineales bacterium
TTGACCCCCACCCCGCTCGCTGCGCTCGCCTCCCTCCCCCGAATTCAGGGGAGGGCGCAAACAGGAGTCTGCTTGCTCCCCTCCTCGAATTCGGGGAGGGGTCGGGGGTGGGGTCAGAAATAACGATCTGCGTAAGGTGACTTAACAGTTAAACAATATTGACATAACAATCTATTCAAATGCCTTGTACATACTAGGGAGGAAATATGCTGAGGCAAATTTATGGCGCAAAAAATCGCAATCGCTCTCCTTCACGGGTTTCGTAGCCAAACGGAACAATTCGCCAATGACGTTCATCGTGAACTTATGGATCGGTGCATCCCGCAGATCGGTACAGACATCGTCTTGCGCGTCGTTGATTGGGCAGACGTACTGAGTAATACGGAAAAGCAGCTTTTGCAGCGGTTAAGTGCCGTAGAAACCCTGTATTATCCTCAAATGCGTACCTTCATCACGGAATGGATGGCAGATGCGCTTGCTTACCAGCAGATGCCGCATGATCGCCGTCTCTACGACTGTATTCACGAGTTGTTCGCACAAACCATGCGTGATCTTGCCCGCGCTGCAGGTGAAAACGCGCCATTGTGCATCATCGCGCACGGTTTAGGCTCGGTAATTGCCAGCAATTACATCTACGATTTGCAAAACGCGCACAAGGGCTTGATCGCGCCGAATGTGCTGGCGCAAATTGCCGACACGCCAATGGAACGCGGCGAAACGCTGTCGCTGTTCTATACGATCAGCAGCCCCATCGCTTTATGGAACATGCGCTATCCCAATTTCGGCACGCCGATTGCGTTCCCGCATCCGGCATTGCCCGATCATTATCGCAATTTTCCTACCGAGTGGATCAACTTTTACGATCCTCAAGATGTGTTCGGCTATCCTCTCAAGGCATTGAATGCCGCCCATTGGGAGACTGTGACCGAAGATCGCCCGATCAATACGGGGCGCGTGATCGACCATTTGACTCCCCAATCACAGCGCCAGTACGGAACAGCAAAAACCATACTCCAACCGATTGCCGATAAAGTGATCGAAGTTTGGCGGTCTGCCAATCAAGTTCACGCAGCGCGATAAAGAGCAGCGGCGACTTCTGCCAGCAGGGTCGCCATATAGCCTTCTGCCGGACAGCCTAACGCGGGATCCACCAGATAATGCGCTGCGTCTGCCGTGCGAACGATCATCCCGAAGCGCCCGTACACATGCGTGAGTATCTGGATTTCCCAACTCACGTTCTCGACATAGGGATATAAATGGACGGTTTGGGATATTTTGACCGTGCTGTACATCCATTTGCGGTAGATCGACTCGAACGGCGGCGGCGCGTGATTCGCGGCACGGGCGCGGATCAGTTCGTAGATCACCGCTTGCAGCACATCCCCGAAGCCCGCCGCCGCAAAATCGATCTCGACTTCTTTTAAGTTCACCACTTCGTTGATTGACACAAGGTTTTGATTGAACAGCGCGACGAGTTTAGGAACGGCTTGCATCCATTCGGCTAACGTGTGCGGCTGACTCATCGCCCGCAGCACCGCAATTCGCACCGTGATCAGTTCTGCGCCCGCCTCTTCGATGCTTGCTAAATCCGTGTAATCTTTTGGCTCGAACAACTGCACGCCAAAGGTGGGCGGCAAGCCAAACGTTTGCCGGAACGCCTTGATCGGCGTAAAGTCCCGTTCAATTCCATCGACCATAAATCGCATTGGCAGCCCCTTATCGCTCGTGATCTATGCATTTTCGTGGTGCTTGCATAGGCGCTACCGCGTGCAAAATTTAAACGACCTATGTATACTTAACGCATTGTTGAATGTTACAAGTTCACCTTACGCAGATCGTTATTTCTGACCCCACCCCCGACCCCTCCCCGAATTCGAGGAGGGGAGCAAGCAGACTCGTGTTTGCACCCTCCCCTGAATTCGGGGGAGGGAGGCGAGCGCAGCGAGCGGGGTGGGGGTCAAACTGACACCCTGCATAGGGTGAGTTACAAGTTGAAAAGTTAAGAGCATTTCACTTTTAACTTTACACGTTTATCTTTTAACTTCCTTACAAACCGGAGTCGGACGCGATGCGCGTTTCTATTTTACAGGATCAGCTTGCCAGAGGGTTAAGTATTGTCAGCAAAGCCGTCGATTCGCGCCCAACGCTTCCCGTTTTAGCGAATATTCTGCTGATGACCGAAGATGCCCGCTTAAAACTCGTCGCTACCAACCTAGAGATGAGCATCACCACGTACATTGGCGCGAAAGTAGACCGCCCCGGCGCGATCACGCTGCCAGCGAAAACCCTAGTCGAATTGATCACCAATCTATCGCCTGAACGGGTTGATCTCACGCTTGACAGCGCGACTCAAACTGTCAATGTGCGCTGCGGCACGACCAATTCCAACATCAAGGGGATCGCCGCATCAGAGTTTCCGCCCGTGCCTGAAAGCCAAGAACCGGATGTGCTTTTGCCCGCCAAAGTCTTCAAAGAGATGGTCACACAAACCGTCTTTGCGACTTCCCGCGAGGATGCACGCCCTATTTTGACCGGACTCTACGTCGAGTTTTCGGGCGATGTGCTGACAATGGCGGCGGCAGATGGCTATCGACTTGCGGTACGAACCGCCCGCCTTGAAGAAAAGGTCGCCAAGAATCGCATCATGATCATTCCTGCGAAAACGATGTCGGAAGTCGCCCGCGTGATCACCGATGACGACAAAGAAATCGGGATCACCTTGCCGGGAGCGCGTGAAGGCGTGATGTTCTACTACGAAAGCACCGTGATCACGTCGCAATTGCTGGAAGGCAAGTTCCCCGACTTCGGCGCGATCATCCCCAAGAACTACAGCACCGCCATGACCGTTTACACCGACGAACTGTTGAAACAGTGTAAGCGTGCAGAGATTTTCGCCCGTGACAGCAATTACAGCGCCCGCCTGTTCATCAAGCCCGCCGCCAGCCCAAGCGAACCCGGCGAAGTGATGATCGTGGGTCGCAGCGCAGAACGCGGCGACAACGAGGGCATGATCGATGCGTCGGTTGAAGGGGAAGCCATCGAAGTGGCGTTCAATATCCGCTACCTGATCGACGTGCTGAATGTGGTGGGCAGCGAACGAGTGATCTTAGAAAGCAACGGCTCGGCGCATCCCGGAGTCATCCGTCCCGAAGGACGCGACGATTTTGTCTCAGTAATAATGCCCATGTCACTGAACCGTTAATAGACTGGATGCATTTGTAGGGGCGAACCACTGTGTTCGTCCTATTTGTAAGAAGTAGGTGGATCGCCAAATTTGGCGATTTCGCCCACTTTCAAATCGTTCAGCTTTTCGCGGACAGCAGGCATTAGCGTGAGTAAAGTTTCCCATTTATTGTTGACTGCCCTTAACACAATGACTGCAATAGTGGCATCCCTGAGCTTCTGTTGATATTGTAGATTAGTATCAACCGTCACAAAGATGTCGAATTTATTCATCATCAAACGCAAAAGTTCGCCATTCTTAATACCTGACCATCCCATTTCTTGAACAGTAGAAACCGTATGATCAGCAAATTCGTTCTTCAGTTTACGGGGTAGACATTCATCAACCAGTATTCGCATGACTGTCCGCTATTGCGAGTGCGCCCGCAAGTTCTAAAAACTGTACAACCTGTTCCCGTGTGACCGCCGGAAAATCATCCAAGAAAGCATCAATGGTTTCCCCTGTCGTCAGGTAATCGACAAGGTTTTTTACGGGAACTCGTGTGCCATAGAACACAGGCAGTCCACCGAGAATGTCTCGATCTTCTACAATAAGCGGCGGCTCATTCATGTGATATTCCTCACTACTCCTAACATAGAATCTATGTTAGCACAGGTGACAACCCATCCGCGCAACTTTTCCCAACCCACCTCCGTATACATGCACATCAACAACAAATTCTAGTAGGGGGGGTTCACCAATGAATACCAGATCATCAAATAATCTCGGCGCATACCTGTTAATCGGTTTAGGCGTCCTGTTCCTCGCAGGGCAGTTGTTCAACTTTGACATCGGACACATTTTCGATATTTCGTGGCCTCTGTTCGTGATCATCCCCGGCGTAGTCTTTTTGTTGATCGCGTTCACCGGAGATGCAAACAAAGCCGCATTCGCTATTCCCGGCGCAGTCGTCACCGGCACGGGCATGATTTTATGGTTTCAGGACACGTTCAACCGTTGGGAAACATGGGCATATCTCTGGACACTGTATCCCGTGTTCGTCGGCGCGGCAATGGTTTACATGGGGTCACGTATGGGCAACGCAAACGCAGAACGGACAGGGCGCGGCTTGGTGACTTACGGGTTGATCGCGTTCATCGCGTTCGCCGCCTTCTTCGAGATGATCATCTTCGGTAACAATGGCTCGATGGGTCGTTGGGTCATCCCCGCGCTGTTGATCCTTGTCGGCGGCTACATGCTGTACTTCCGCCGCTCACCCGAAACACTGTTCAGCGAAAAAGAAAAGCGCGGGTAGTCCAGCAAACCTCACCCCTAAATCCCCTCTCCAAATGGAGAGGGGACTTCACGAACTGAATTGTCTCCCCTCTCGCTGTTCGGAGAGGGGGTCGGGGGGTGAGGTCATTGGTGAGGGACTGATAAGTTGCAACTCCGGCGAATCCCGCATACCATAGAGGTTGAATAATTGGATTATTTGACCTATAGATGCGGGGGCGCACTTTGAGGCTCACAAGAGTTCTGCTTTTCTCGATGTTTATACTATTTCTCCCCCTCACCCTCGGCGTGATGCAGGGAATACCCGCTCCACGCTTAGAAATAACCGGGGTGAATGCCAGCCAACTACCCACGGTGACCATCACCGCCAATGTTTACGATAACGTCAACCAACCCATCACCAACCTGACCGCCGCGAATTTCTCGATTGTGGGCGAACTTGCGCCGCTTGCCCAAATCGTCAGCGTAGAAAACATCAGCGATCAGAATTTGCCCATTGCGACGGTGCTAGTCATCGACATCAGTTCGAGCATGGAAGGCGCACCCTACTTCGCCGCCATAGAAGCCGCCCGTACTTTTGTGCAAAACATCGGCGCAAATGACCCCGTAGCTATTGTCACCTTTAGCAGCGGCGTCAGTGTTTATCAACCCTACACCACCGATAAAAATGTACTGCTCGCCGCTATTGATCAGCTACCGTTAGGCGGCGAGACGGCATTGTATCAAGGGGCATATGAAGGCGTACTGCTCGCCGCAGAAGCGCCTGTATCGCGCCGCGCCGTCGTCCTTTTGAGCGATGGTGCAGAGTATGGTGGCGCAAGCAGCGTCGGGCGTAATGCGGCGCTTGAAGAAGCGATCACACGCGGCGTCCCTGTCTATACCATCGGCTTAGGCTTCGGCACAGATCGCACGTTCTTACAGGAATTGTCGCTTGGCACGAACGCCCGCGCCTATGAATCGCCCGCGCCGGAACAACTCAACTCTATCTATGCCGAATTAGCAGCCCTACTCCGCAGCCAATATGTGATCACCCTCAATCTCAACGTCCCTGCGGACGGCACAGAATACATCATTTCTCTACAGGTCTTGACCGAAGGCGGCAGTTCGGTAGCCGATGCATCGCTGGTCACGCCGATCCCCGTCCCTGTGATCGGACTCTCGCTTCCCACCGACCCGATTAGCACGACCACGCAGATTAATGCGTCGATCAGCGCCGATGATGCGATTCAAAGCGTCGGCTTTTCAGTCGATGGCACGGACAAAGGCGCACTGCTTGACGCCGAACCGTACACCTTTACGATCAACCCGCAGGAATACGCGCCGGGAACGTACACGCTCAATGTGAGCGCCCTCGATTCGACGGGCGATACAGGGGCGGCGACTGGCACATTCACAATTGCCGCACTGCCGCCAACTTTCGCATTCGCGCCCGACATTTCGACGCTCGGCACGCTCACCGAGTCGCAAACGGTCATCTTTGAGGTTGGGGGGCAAACCGCGCCCGCCAACGTCAGCCTACAGTTTGATGACGGCGCACCTCTGCCGCTGGAAGCCCCGTACAGCTTCATCATTGACCCGTCGCAGTTTAGCCCCGGCGAACATCGAATCACCGTGAGCGCGACCAACACGGGCGGCATGACTTCTACTGCTCCCGGCACGTTCAACGCCGCCGCACTCCCGCCCGCCGTCGTGATCAACGGCTTGCAGGATGGGCAAACAGTAGATCGCCCCATAGACCTCAGCGTGACCGTACAGGGACAAGTTCCCGTCAGCCAAGTTACCGTGACCGTCGGCGGGCTAACGCTCGAACCGATTGCAGAAAATAGCTACCGTATTGACCCGCTCAACTTGCAGCCCGGCGGAAATACCGTCACCGCCAGCGCCATCCTCGAAAACGGGCAAAATGCTTCCACCCGCTTGAATGTGCTGGTGTCGGCACTCCCGCCGCGTGTGATCGTCAATGGGCTGACGGCAGGTGAAACCCTCGACGCAAACCGCGATATCCAAATCGCGTTTGAAAGCCAAACCCCTGTAATTCATGCAGGCGTGTTTATTGATAGTGTTGATCTCGGACACTTTATGACCGTACCCATCTCGACTACGCTGGATGTGCTGCAACTCGGCGCGGGCG
>JBBQRJ010000274.1:0-6571 GCA_038214955.1 Aggregatilineales bacterium
GGCGCAGAAGCCATGAAAGCAGATTCGTTATTTGAAGTTTTACACAGTGTTGGCATCATTCGAGATGCAGCCAACGGCGACACACCGGCAGGAGCGTCATGGATTGCCATTGAAGATCAAGGCAGGCACGGGTTTATCGCCCTCACCGCAGAACAAAAAACCGTCGTCGCACACATCTTTAAAGTCAGCTAAATACAGCTAAATACAGCGATTAGCGATTAGCGATTAGCATTTAGCGATTAGCGATTAGCGATTAGCGATTAGCGATTAGCGATTAGCATTTAGCATTTAGCATTTAGCATTTAGCGATTAGCGATTAGCGAAAACGTGGTCGTAGGGACGCGATTCATCGCGTCCGTTTCCTTTAAAACCTGTGTCGCCATGTATAATATTCCTGCTTTATCGTTCATTCTTTTGCTAACTGCTAATGGCTAACCGCTAATGGCTCACAGGTGATCTATGACAGTCAACAACGAAAAAGACTTTGACGGGCTGATGCGAATCGGGCGGATCGTCGGCATGACGATCAAGGTGATGGCAGAAGCGATGCGCCCCGGCATGACCACCGCTGAACTGGATGCAGTAGGCGCGGCGTACATCACATCACAGGGGGCGCAGTCTGCGCCGCAGTTGGTCTACAAATTTCCGGGCGCAACCTGTATCAGCATCAATGAGGAAGTCGCGCACGGCATCCCCGGTGATCGCGTGATTCAACCCGGCGATCTGGTCAACATTGATGTGTCTGCCGAAATGAGCGGCTATTTTGCCGACTCTGGCGGCACATTCCCCGTTCCCCCGGTCAAACCGGAATATCAGAAAATTTGCGACTGTGCCAGAACCGCGCTCGAACACTCCATTAACGCAGCGCGAGCAGGTCAAAAGAACAATGCGATTGGCAAGGCGGTTGAACTGCAAGCGCGGTCATGCGGGTTCAACATTATCCGCGAGTTGAGCGGGCATGGCGTGGGCAAATCAATCCACGAAAAGCCAAACGTGCCGAACTACTTCACGAAACGCTCCGATGATCGCTTGAGCGACGGCTTGGTGATCACACTGGAGCCGTTTATCACCAACGGTTCGGGGCGCGTCTACACCGCCGACGACACATGGACGATCAAGACGCCAGACGGGGATCGTACCGCGCAATACGAACACACGATCATTGTGCGACACGGCAAACCCGTTCTGGTGACGGCGGTGTAGGCATAACCTCTTTTTACGTAGGGTGTCAGATTGACCCCCACCCCGCTCGCTGCGCTCGCCTCCCTCCCCCGAATTCAGGGGAGGGCGCAAACAGGAGTCTGTTTTCTCCCCTCCTCGAATTCGGGGAGGGGTCTGGGGTGGGGTCGCTTTACTCCTCTTGAGCTTCCGGTGTTGGCTCACTCTGGCGGCGCGGAATGCCGATTGTGAGCGCGATAGGACCTAACAGCATCAACCACATTGCGGGACCCAACCCGAACGCCTCCGCCGCGATGCCGATGACCAACGGCAGAATATCGTGAACAATGCTGGTGAAGTTGTTGATCGTCAGCAGCAAGCCGCTGCGACCCGGCAGCGCGGTGTAAAGCTGCGCTTGCAGAATCGAATACCAACCCGCGTTCACAAACCCTAGCAGCGCCACAATGATCAGCTTGGGGACGAAACCGGGAACGATCAGAAAAGCCGGGTATAGAATCAGGTTGATCGCCGCGCTGACGCGAAGATAGGTCAAGCCGCGCACACGTTCCAATAGGGGGATTAAGAGGAGATCACCCATTAAACCCACGCCAGCCCACGCCGCAACCGCGATCCCTGCGCTGCTTTCGCCCGCATTCACCACATCCACAAAATATAACGCGAGATACGCGCCGAGAATGTCCATCATCAAGTCAGCGAATTCTAGCAGCAGCAACCAGCGGACAATACGCCAATCCCGAATAGCGCGGAACACTTCACGCACCCCCGCGCCCATGCTTTCGGGCGCTTCGATTTCGACTGCCTTCTCAAACTTGAAACGTGACGCGGCAATCCAGATGAGGATCGCCAGAATCATGAGGGCAAAGAAGCCGTCGCGCCAGTTGCCCGTCGCACCCATCACCACACCGAGCAACACGGGACCCGCGAACACGCCTACCGCACCCGCGAATGTCCACCGCGCCATATTCTGTTCGTGCCGCGTGGGGTCAACATCCATGAGCGCCGCCTGTGACAGCGCGACGAATCCACCGGACGAGGGATAGAATAGGCACATGGCGAACAACAGCATCAGGAAATTTGCGCTTGAGGCGATGAGGAACAGCGCGGCGATGAAACCGATCCCGCTGCCCAGAATGATCAAACGTCGGTGCTTCCCGTCCGCAATCAAACCCATGATCGGCTCGATCAGCAGGGCGACGACACCCGGAATGGTGAACAGCAAACCGATCTGCGAATAGCTGAGGTTCAGCGAGTCGCGGATCAACGGGATAGCAGCTTGATTCAAGCCGAAAACGATCTCATCCAGAAATTCAATGACGAGCAAAACAAACACGAACACGCCCACACGACGGATCGCACGGCGTTTGATGAGTAAAGACATATGCAGTTATCTCCTGTAGGGAATCAAAAATAGCCGTCGACAAAATGTCCACAGCTTGAAGGGGGTTATATGCGGTTAGTGATCGTTGAAATTAACTGCGGCTACGGCAGCGAACGC
Source organism: Aggregatilineales bacterium (assembly GCA_038214955.1). Lineage (GTDB taxonomy): Bacteria > Chloroflexota > Anaerolineae > Aggregatilineales > Phototrophicaceae > Flexifilum. The sequence goes on from JBBQRJ010000274.1 coordinate 2,675, forward strand.
GCATTTTCACATCTCCCGACATACATTGCATATCTTAATGCGATTTTCGCCAAAAAGATCAAGCAGATTGCAACCCGTCGTGCGCGGTTGCGTAGATCAGGTTAAGATAGGGTAATGAGACGAGGTTTTCATCACGACTTATGATTAACGGACAGCTTATTCCCCACCCTCAAGGGTTACAGCGCGTGTTCCTTCGGCTGCCCCTGTGGATGTATCGCGCTGGCTTAGGTCAATTCTTAAACCTCACACGGATTATGGTACTTGCCACACAAGGGCGAAAATCCGGGTTGCCCCGCTACACGCCGATTGAATATCGGCGGCACGGGAGCAAAGTGTATGTCATGTCCGGTTGGGGCGACCAACCTCACTGGTATCAAAATATTCTGGCATCGCCCGAAGTCACCTTGCAGCTTGGCAAACAACGCTTTGACGCTCACGCAACGGTTGTCACGAATTCAGGCGAGGTGCTGCGCGTACTGCATCTCTTTCGTCGTTCCGCGCCGTTCATGTACGACCCGATGCTGGCACGCATGAGTGACCGCGAGTCGATCACGCCTAAGACTCTGCCCGAAATCAGCCACAAGTTTACCATCCTGCGCTTTGACCCCATTTCAAACCGGAATGGCACAACGCTTCCCACGCTCCCCACCGATTACGGGTGGGTGTGGTTCGGCGTCTTGGTCGCAGGGCTGCTCACCGCATTGGTTGTTAGTATTGTACGTCCCCGCGAGTCATGACTGATCAGCTTCTTCGACAGGTGCGTTTAGCACTGCAAACAGGCGATTTCCCCGCCGCCATTCAAGGGCTGGAAAGCGCCGCTCAAGCCGCCCGTGAAGCCGGAGATCGTGCCGCTGAGGGGCGGCATCTGGGCAATCTCGGTTTGATCTATCATCGCGGCGGCATGAAAGAACAGGCGCTGGTCGCCTTTCAACGCGCCTTGATGAGCGCCCGTGCCGATGGCGATCACCTGACTGAAGACGGTTTGCTCGGCAACATGGGCAACATCTTGCGCGAAATCGGACGCTACGACGAGGCGATCACGCATCTCAATCAAGCCATGATGCTGGCACGCGACGTAGGCGATACACGCGGACGCGGTATCTGGTTGGCGAATCTCGGCTTAGTCTACGATGACATGGGACGCCCCGAAGATGCGATCCCTTTGCATCAGGGATCGGTTGCCGTCGCCCGCGAAATAGCCGATCAACGCGGGTTAGCAGCGCGGTTAGGCAACCTCGGCAACAGCTACGTTGCACTCAATCAATATGAAGCGGCGATCCCCGTCTTTGAAGAAGCGGCGCTCCTGTTCCGTGATCTGGGCGATACAAACGGGTTGGCGCAGAGGCTAGGTGTGATCGGCAACCTGTACGCCGCGCTCGGACGCGCTTCGCTTTCTCGCCGTGCGGGGATTGAAAATCGTCAGCAGGCGCTCAAAAATTATCAGCGCACGTTGGAGATCGCGCAGGAGGTGGGCGATCAACGCAGCCAAGCCGACTTACTGCGATCCATTGGAATGCTCTACCTCGAACTGAAAAATCCATCGGAAGCCGCCGCCCATTTCGATAAGGCGATCAACCTGTATACATCACTCGGACTCCCCGACATCGTGGACATGATTCGCAATATCCACCCCTATTTGGAGGGTGGGTGAAACTACGCCGCCTCTTTCGCTTCTGGCGTAACCCATTCGTACTGCATACGCCAGTGGCGATGGTCGTCCGCGCCGATCCCGCCCAAACCATGCAACTGCTGCTTGAAGCCGCCCGCCCAAGCACAGAGCGACTGCATTTACGCAATCTGTTCATGGACGGGCGGCGCTATTATGTGCAGCCGCGTTCCGGCGGATTCCGCATCACCAGCGACACCCGCCAATTTTGGAGCAGCAGCAAACGTAACCGCACGGGAGTCGCTTCTGCACTGTTCGGGGAAGTCTCCATGCTGGAAGGCAACGACGAGATCACGTCTATTCGTTTGACCACGCGCATCCACGCGCCCTATATCGTTGGCTCGTTCTTCATTCCCGCCTTCATCAGCACGATTATCGCGTCCATGCCCTGGGAAATCCCCGTGCGCGTCGTGCTGATCGTGGTGCTGTTCGGGCTGTCGTGGTTCGGGCATTGGGTGAACGCGGCGCTGCAAGTGAGCGAAATGATCTATTTTGTGCGGCGGGCGCTCGAAGATTTGCCCCCCGTCGAAGTGGCGGAATTAGACGCGAATGTGCCGCATGTCGTCAACAAGCCGCGTGATGATTTCCGCGCTGAATGGCAAAAGTTCTACGACGAACACGCTGGCGGGTGATATTTATCACTCCCCTAACGGACATCCTCCATATAGTAACTCCATCCTCATCGTGCTATCCTTGGGATCAGATTATATCGACTGGTCTATATAGGGTTTAAATCATGGCGAAAGTGTTGATCACTGGCGCAGCGGGAAATGTGGGCATGGAAGTCATTCGCGCCTACCCGACTCCAGCAGATTTACGTGCGGCAGTCCGCGATATACAGAAGGAACGACCGCATATCGGACGCGAAATTGAATACGTTCCGTTTGACTTCACCGATCCCGCTACTTATCCCCGCGCCTTTGAAGGCGTGCGTTCGATGTTCCTCATGCGCCCCCCGCAAATTAGCAACGTTGCGCGGGACATTGAACCCGCATTAGACGCCGCCAAAGCCGCTGGCGTGGAACACATCGTCTTTCTATCGCTTGTGGGGGTGGAAAAGCGCACCTATGTGCCGCACTACAAAATCGAACAGGCGATTTTAGCACGCGGCTTCGACTGGACATTTCTCCGTGCCAGCTTCTTCATGCAAAACCTGAACACGACTCACCGGGCAGAGATTGCCGACCATAATGAGATCGCTTTGCCTGTGGGAAGCGCCAAAACGAGCTTTATTGATGTGCGTGACATTGGCGCAGTCGCGGCAAAAGCGTTGAGCGAACCCGGTCATCGCAACAGGGCGTATACGCTTACAGGAGGCGAATCGCTCGATTACAATCAGGTAGCAAGCATCATGTCAAACGTGCTAAATCGCCCGATCCGCTACACCCACCCCTCGTTCATTTCGTTTTTCGCCAATCAGATCAAGGCGGGGCGTACCGCAGCTTACGCCTTTGTGGTGACCGCCCTCTATACCATGACACGCACGGGCAGTGCAGACACGATCAGCGATGATGTCTCGCGCTTGCTCCAGCGCCCACCGATCCGTTTTCAGCAGTATGTCGAGGATTACCGCGCTGCGTGGTAACGAGAGTGCATGGGAGTCGAACCCACCGCCGCCTGCCTGTGCAACCAGCCGCCGATTTTGAAGATCGGGACGCCCACCGGGACGTAAACACCCCCAGAATAGTTTACAGTTGATTGTTCACAGTGAAAACAATCTTCTACTGTGAACTGTTGACTCACCTTACGCAGATCGTTATTTCTGACCCCACCCCCGACCCCTCCCCGAATTCGAGGAGGGGAGCAAGCAGACTCCTGTTTGCGCCCTCCCCTGAATTCGGGGGAGGGAGGCGAGCGCAGTGAGCGGGGTGGGGGTCAAACTGACACCCTGCGTAAGGTAAACCGTCAACTGTAAACTGTCTACTCAGAATAATGACAACTGGGTCGGGTTCGCTGGCGTGTCGTTTGCTGGAGGGACGGCATCACTGCCGGGAGCGGGAGCATCCTCACCAGCCGACAGCGGTGGCTTTGCGCCTTGATTCCGTATCGTGCGAATCTGTTCGAGAATCTCAGGGATGCGCTTAAAATCTGCTTCCATGACCGGTTCCATCGTCGGATTGCGTAAGATCGCCGCCGGATGAAACAGAGGATAATACGCCCGCCCGTTTTCGATCTTCGCCTGTCCGTGAATCTGCGTGATTTTGCCACCGGGGAAGTATCGCCCCATGCTG
>JBBQRJ010000275.1:0-6564 GCA_038214955.1 Aggregatilineales bacterium
GCGCTTAGAAACACGCTTATTCCAGTCGTGACGGTGGTGGGGCTGTCGATTGGCGGGTTGTTAGGGGGTGCGGTCATCACCGAGAATATCTTTGGACTACCCGGAGTAGGTCGCTTAGCGATTGAAGCGATTCACAACCGCGATTATCCGATGATACAAGGGACTGTCCTGCTGGTTGCAGTGGCGTTCGTTTTCGTAAACTTGATCGTAGACCTCATGTATGTCTATATCGACCCTCGTATCCGCTATAGGTAAGGGCGACTCACATGGCAGAGAACGCGAATAGTGTTGCAAAGTCGCCCGTCGTTTCCCTGAAAACAGCGACTTCAAATACACGAGATCATCCGTTCAGACGATCTATGCGCTATTTCATCCGAAACCGTTTTGGCGTTGTCGCATTGATGGTCATCATCCTGATCACGGCAGCATCGATGCTTGCTTCGCAGTTAAGCGACTATGACCCTGTGGGAATCGATGCACAGATTCGCTTACAAGCCCCCTCGATGCAGCATTTGATGGGGACAGACTCGCTAGGGCGTGATGTTCTCACACGAGTCCTTTATGGAGGACAAGTTTCGCTGCAAATTGGATTTTTATCGATTCTGCTTGCGGTGTCGATTGGGGTGCCGCTAGGGTTAGTCGCCGGATACATCGGGGGCAGCACCGATAACATCATCATGCGCGTGATGGATTTAATCCTCGCCTTTCCGGGTCTGATCCTCGTAATCTGGCTTGTAGGGCTGCTTGGCGCAAGCGTTTTTAACGTAATTTTCGCAATCGCCCTCTTTTCCTTGCCCACTTTCGCCCGGTTGACGCGGGGCATCACGCTTTCCCTCGAACAGAGGGACTTTGTGCTTGCGGCGCGAAGCATGGGCGCGAGTTCTTTTAGAATCATGTTCCGCCACATCCTACCCAATGCGGTTGGTTCGCTGATCGTGGTGACGACCTTGAGCATCTCCGAAGCCATTATCACCGGAGCGAGTCTGAGTTTTCTAGGACTTGGCGTGCGACCCCCTACGCCTGAATGGGGAGCGATGTTAGCGGACGGTCAAAGCTATCTGCGTAATGCGTGGTGGATTTCTGTTTTCCCCGGCTTAGTGATTACGACTGTCGTCCTCGCCATGAACATCGTTGGCGATGTCATACGCGATGCGTTTGACCCCACAACGCTCAAATAATGAATGTGACCCTCTGGCATCTGGAGACTAAATCAAGATGATCGAACGACAAGAGAAAACAACTTTCCCCTTATCTACTTCCAACAATGACCGTGCAAGCCTTCTATCTGCTTATCCTCGTGTGGATGCAATTTTTCGAGAGTACGCAGAGCGTTACCCTGTTCCGGGAATTGCTTACGGCATCGTGATTGAAAATGAGTTGGTTTATGCGGGTGGCGTTGGCTTTCAAAACGTTGTCGAACAATCGCCAGTCACTCAAAACAGTGTTTTTCGTATTGCCTCCATGACCAAAAGTTTTACCGCGATGGCGCTCATCAAACTGCGTGATGAAAGCAAACTTCAATTAGATGCACCCGCTGCTGACTACGTTCCCGAACTTGCCACGCTTCACTACCCAACCCACGACTCAACGCCGATCACTGTCCGTCAACTTCTCACCATGAGCGCAGGCTTACCTCAAGACGATCCCTGGGCGGATCGCCAGCTTGCAGTGAGTGAGGAAGGGCTTTCACAACTCCTGCGGAATGGGATTTCGTTCTCAAACCCTCCCGGTATCAAATTTGAATACTCCAATTTCGGCTATGCCATTTTAGGGCGTATTGTTACCAACGTTTCAGGCAACCTCTATCAAGCGTATGTCACCCGCGAAATATTCAATCCACTCGGTATGTCCTCGACCACGTTTGACGTGAGCGCCATTTCACCCGAACGCTTGGCAATGGGCTATCGCCGTGAAAACGATGCGTGGATCGAAGAACCGCCCCTGTCCGACGGCGCGTTTGCCTCTATTGGTGGGCTATTTACGACCATTGCCGATTTCGCCCGCTATATGTCGTTCTTGTTGTCGGCATTTCCAGCGCGTGATGACACCGACCATGCTGTCCCCATTCGGCGTAGTTCGGCACAGGAAATGCAGCAAATCTGGCGACCCCGTTTTGTCGTTTCAACCCGACAAACCCCTGATCTGCCAGCATTCGTGCAAAGCGAAGGCTACGGTTACGGCTTGGCGTGCGGTATTGACTCTGTGCTAGGGTATTCCGTCTCACATGGGGGCGGGCTTCCCGGCTATGGGAGCTTCTATCGACTGCTGCCAGAATACGGGATCGGGATCGCCGCGTTTACCAACGTGACCTATAACCCTGTCGCGCTCCGCATCAACGAGGCATTCACCGCGCTTCGCAAGACTGGCGGTATGAAACCGCGCACTTTACCGCCGACTCCCGCTTTAATCACAATTCAGCAAACGATCACCCGACTGTATGAAAACTGGGACGACCAAACCATCACCGCGATTGCGACTGACTCGTTTTTCCTTGACATGCCCATGCAAAAACGCCGTGAGCAAATTGAACAGTTACGGGCGAGTTTTGGCAAATGCAAGTCAACAACCGACTTAGAACCAGAAAACGCCTTACGAGGACGCTGGATCATGAAGTGCAAAGCAGGACAGATCGAGGTCTTTGCCACCTTAGCGCCGACCAATCCCCCTCAGCTTCAGGTTTTACAGTTCATTAGCGCCAAACCTCTAAGCCCTGCACTCAGGGAAAGTACAGCCCAGATTATCAGTTTAATTCATCAGTGGGATGCAGAAAAAGCACGCGCTTTGTTCGCTGGCTCAGTCAAACTTGCAGCGATCCAATCGCAATTTGAGGCGCTGCACGTTCAATACGGCAAACTTCGAGCCAGTGATGTTTTAGAAGGCGACGGTCAAACTCAAGCAAGGCTTCGCCTAGTTGGTAAGTATGGAAACGTTGAGATGAAACTCCTGTTTGAAGCCAAATCCAATAAGGTAGAAGTTGTGACTTTCTTAAAACCGCGAGAGTCTTTGTTCGTACCCTAGTTACTATGGATTATTAATAATAGGATGCGAGTTTGGTTATTCGGACAATGGATGTGATGGCTTAGGTCATCTAGGGCGAGCGTATTTAAGAGTCGCGCAGTTCGTCCTTGATTCCCTCAAGGATGGGTCTCACAATCGCCAACGCGAGTATCCAGTATTCCGGGTGTGCATCGCCTAATTCGCGCAGTTTGGCGGCGCACGTCATCAGCACACGCTGACAAAGCGGCGATCCTCGTTCTGCCAGCAGTTCAAGCAGTGGTGCAAGCTGCACCGCCCCTTGTGCGATTGCATCCCGCGCGAACTCGTGGGCGCATTGATCGAAGGCGATTTTTTGTTCGTCGGTCAGCCAGTCTCCCAGCCGGCGCTTGATTGCCGTCACTTCACGCGCCGCAGTTGTGCTGCTATCCCGCCGTGCATTGCGTACCAACCGGATAAACGGGCGTTCTTCTCCGGTGATGCGTACTACCGCTAGGGCTAGTTCCATCCGCGCCCCATCGTTCTCCGTCGCTTCCAACACACCTAAAATAGTCTCCAGTGCATCGGCGTAATGCAGTTGTCCCAGGGCTGATGAATAGGCAATCTGCAAACCTTTGTCTGTCTCGGCTTTCAAGCGTTCCAGCAGCAGCCCTGCCACAGTTTGATCCCCCAGTGTACCCAAAGCCCGCGCACAGTGCGCCACAATTGATCGATAGTGCGACTCTAAGCCGTTCCGCAGCGGGGGGAGTGCGCTGTCATCGCCCATACGTCCCAGCGCCCAAGCTGCGATTACGCTTAACGAGAGTTCAGTCCCGTCTAGGATGTCACTCAGCGCCTTGACCAGACGGGGATCCGGGCTGGTACGTGCAATTGAAATGATCGCTTCGAAACGCACGTTGAAGCGAGGGTCTTTGAGCGCGTCGAGTATTTCATCGACGGTCAAGGCGCTGTGCGTCTGCCCCATCCGTTCGGTCGTCAGCACAGTCGAACGCTCATCAATGAGGCGGTTATAACGGATAAGCGATTCCATAGCGGCTAGGGGATTCCCATGTGTGAACATAGCTGCGAACTCGCTCAGGCTGACTTCCCCTTCCACCTGCAAGCGGCGGATGAACAAGATCAGCGCCCCAAACGTGAGAAGGATACTGAATATGAAAAGCGGTGTGAACGGGTCAACCAGCATTCCACCGATCTGCACATTCAGTCCGTGGGTGATGTCGAGCGCCGCACCGCCCAGAATCGAACTCAGACCGCCGACGATGCCGATTGAGCTGTAGTAAACGGAAAGGTACTGACTTTTCTTCTCTTTCGGCACCACACTCACATACAGCATCCGTGACGACGCCACCGCCCAGGTAACATCAGCAATGCCCCACATAAAGGACAGCAGCAGCGCGATTGGCATACTCAGCGCCGAACCGCGCGGCATCAACATCCAACCGAGCGGCAGCACCATTCGCATGATCACGCCAACCAGCATGACGGGTTTACTGCCATAGCGATCTGCCGCCCACCCCACCAGATAGATTGATGCGAATCCACCTATGATCCCGCCCATTTGCAGCCACACAACCTGGCTGTCCGTCAGTCCAATGTGATCGCGCATAAACAAGGGCAGAAATCCCAGCGGTGCGCTGGCGAGTGTCACCAGAAACAGACCGATCATAAAAGTAGAAAAGTGCCGGTCGCGGACAACCTGCATCCAGTTGCGAACCGAAACCGGCGGTACTTCGGTTGGAGCGCCACCGGGAAGATAGGAAGCACTCCACACGCAGAGCAGCCCAAAGACGATCCCGATCCCGAACAGGAACGTGAACCGCTCCAGACCGCCCGCTAATCCGACGACAATCCCACTGCCGATAATCGCTAATGTGCCAGTGATGCGTGCTGCCATATCGACGACGGCAGAATGACGACCACGCACACTGTCCGGCGTGAACTCCTGCGCCCAGGGGTAAGAACCAGTTTCGGCGATTGCGCGGCACAGCGAAAACCCAGCCACCACGAACATCACCAGTCCCGCTGCAACCTGTGTGCCAAATTGAGCCAACACCCACGGCACAAGCAGGAGCAGCATGGTGACCAATTTACGGAAACCCCAAAACGTCAGAAACGTCCGCTTATAGCCGAAGCGTGCCACACGCGGTGCAATAAACATCGCCACAATGCCAAAAAACGGGATCATCGACAGCAACACGCCGATCTGGGTGAATTCGATGTGCATTTGGTCTAGAAACAGCACGAACGCCGAGCCGAAAAATGTTAGTTGTGCGAAGACACTGTTGAAGGCATTCTGCACCACATTCCAGTGCAGCAGGCGCATTTTTTCAGCAGTTGTCAGTTCGGGAGGGGCAGAAGCATTGCCACTCCCCGGTTTTGCTCCACGCATTAGGATGGTCACAGGGACTCACAGGGTTATTTGGTCGAATCACCCTTATCATTACCACAAACCAAACACCACTGCCAGACTCGCGTGAAAAATTGGTGTCAGCCAAAAACTCTATCTAGGGGGGATTTCGTTTGTTTCGCCAACCAGTGCTTTGACATAGTGTACACAATGGAAAAACTGTACATACCTCAACGAACAGTCGATAATCCTTTTCATGCTTTTGATGGCTCATGAAAGACAACTATTCGAGGCAGGGGTACATTGTCTAGGCAACGTATCGCTGACCTTTATTGGCTGCTATCCCAGAATATTAAGCGTCCAAACACGCTTGGATTCTGCCACGACTGATCCGCTTGATGCTGCTGTTGCGGCGTGGTGGCGAAACAAAGTCAGCAGCAACAGCGAAATGTCATTTTGCTGAAAAACTTAATTTACTCCTAATTCCCGCTGTTCTATTTTATGTCTTTACAGAAAAATACATTATCAATGGGTTAAGTGGGGGTGAACTCAAAGGGTAAGTTACATACAGAAAACCGCTGTCTATGCGACAACGGTCTCCTTAGATCGCTAAACTTGGTATAACCGAGAAATAGCCTAATTTCTCCCCTAGATGGGGGGGTTTTGGATTACGCTAGCCGTATGAGGTGTGTCCTCAATGAAACGATACTATCCAGCGCAGAGTGAAAACACTTTGCTGAATCCGAAAGTTATTCTTTTGCGAACCCATAGCTCTCCCCCTGCGACATGACAGTATCATTCGTTGTATTAGCTGTGCAAATAGGCACTCGTCAGTGAATGTTTGGCGCCGAGTAGCTGCTTTGGCGTCCCTTCAAACATCACTTTGCCGCCTTTATTGCCGCCTTCGGGACCCATATCAATGATCCAGTCGGCATTTTTGATCACATCCAGATTATGTTCGATCACGATGACCGTATTGCCAGAATCGACGAGGCGATTGATGATGCCGAGAAAGTTGTTAATATCGGACATATGCAAGCCTGTCGTTGGCTCATCCATGACATAGATACTGCCCTTTTTTTGCAATTCGCTGGCAAGTTTAATCCGCTGGCATTCGCCGCCGGACAGCGTACTGAGCGGCTGCCCCAGCGTGAGATAATCCAGACCGACATCGCTCAAGGCTTTTAGTTTGCGAACAATTTCCTTGATAGTAAAGAAGTCGA
>JBBQRJ010000276.1:0-6543 GCA_038214955.1 Aggregatilineales bacterium
TCATGTGATCGCCGTGCAAGCCGAACTCTATGGCGATGGCGGCGCGTATGCGTCCCTCTCCGACAAGGTGATGACTCGCGCAACGACTCACGCGACGGGTCCTTACAATGTGCCGAATGCCAAAATTGACTGCTACGCCATGTACACCAACAATACGCCATCGGGCGCGTTTCGTGGTTTCGGCGTGACTCAATCGGCGTTTGCCGTCGAGCAAAACATGGATTTAGTCGCTGAGGCGCTCGGCATGGACGCGATTGAGATTCGGCGCATCAATGCACAGCGAGTCGGCGTCACGACGGCGACGGGTCAGCTTTTGCGTGAGTCGGTTGGCTTGCTGGAAACGATTGATCGCGTGGAAGAAGACATGATCGCACACGGACGACTCAACCCCTACCCCAGCCCTCCCCCGAATTCAGGGGAGGGAGCAAACACGAGTCTGCTGTCTCCCCTCCCCGAATTCGGGGAGGGGTCGGGGGTGGGGTCAGAAAAAACGGCAAACCCCTTCCAATGGTCTTGGCGGGAGGGAGCGAAAGCCTACGCTTGGGGGATCGCATGTGCGTACAAAAATACAGGGCTAGGCGGCGGCGCACCGGATAAATCGGAAGCAGAAGTCGAAGCCTATGAAGATGGCACGGTACAAGTGCGTACCGCCGCCGCTGATATGGGACAAGGGATAGCGCATGTGGTCGCGCAAGTTGCCGCCGAAGAACTGCATTTGCCTTACGAGCGTGTGCGAGTCTTGCTGTGCGACACTGATTTGACGCCCAACGGCGGACCCACGACGGCATCCCGTCAGACGTTTGTGTCGGGGAACGCGGCGCGATTGGCGGCGTCTGCCCTGCGAGAGGCGATCACGCAGTCTGCCGCCGAAATGCTCGATGTGCCGCCGGAAAACATCACCTACGAGGAAGGCTTGCTGCGTTCCAACGGGGATCGCGTGCCGTTGGGCAAAATCGTCTCGTGGATGAAGGAACACGGTTTGCAAGCCCGCGCCAAGCACGAATATTACGCGCCCAAGACTCAGCCATTGGGGACAGGCGGCGATATGCATGTGGCGTTCAGCTATGCGACTCAAGCCGCGCTGGTGGAAGTCGATACCGAAACGGGCGAAGTCCATGTCGTGAAGATCGTGTCGGGGACGGACATCGGGCGGGCGATCAATCCGCTTATGCTGCAAGGGCAAATCGAGGGCGGCATCATCATGGCAATGGGCAACTGCTTGACCGAAGCCTTCATCCTCGAAGATGGAGTCCCCTGGTCACGTTTGCTCTCGCGCTACAAAATGCCGAGCATCAAGCACACGCCGGAAATCATCTCGCATCTGATTGAACATCGTATGAGCGAAGGTCCTTACGGCGCGAAAGGCGTGGGCGAAATTCCGTCGATCAACACGACGCCTGCCATTTGCAACGCCATTTATAACGCGGTGGGCGTGCGTATTTACGCTATTCCGGTGGATCAAGACGCGCTCTTAAGGGCAATGCGATCAGGCGTGACCGAAGTCAAAACCGCGTGGCAGGATGTGAAATGATGCGTCTCATTTTCGGCGGGTGGACGCGATTTATCGCGTCCCTACGTAAAAATCGTTTTGTAGGGACGGCATACATGCCGTCCATCATCTGTATTCTGGTGACTCTCTTGTTCCTCGTTTCTCCCGGCGATTTCCCCCTGCTCACCGAAGCAACCTACGAAAGCATGGAGGATCGCTCGGTGTTATTCATGGTGGGGCGTGATGATGCTGTGCTGTACGATACACGGCGCATGTTTGAGCGTACTACGGGTGAAGCGGCGATGGTAATGTATAATTCGGTAGTACATGGCTCTGCGATATTCACCTCAGGCAGCCCGCATCTCATCCCCGCCACACGGCTGGTGATTGACTGGTTGCATGATCGCTTGCTCAACGAATGATCCGTAAGATTTAATTTGCCTGCAAGTACAGATCTAAATCCTCAGAAAAGATGCTGTTATAAGACGGAAGTGGCGAAATCTCGTTTTCAAGGGTTTCGACCTCTCTACGAAAAGTGCTAGAGTCTACTAAAGCTAACAATTGTTTGAGATCGATTCTTTGCAAAAGTTTCTTTGTGATTGGACGTTTGGCATCTTTAAACATCACTGATGCTAAAAATAGTTGACACAGAGGATGGTTGAGCAAACTGCTGAGGAGCGCAGCTTGGCGAGGAGAATGACATGGCAGAAAATAACAAGTGTCATCGAACATCACAGGGCGTCCATCAAACTGTCCAACGGGTGAGAAATGTGGCGTTTTGTGCAGACCGGAGATAGCAACCTTGTAGGGGGCAAACGAGTAATCGCCGATGCCAAATATTGAGAATTCGGCACGATTGCGGTAAATCGATGATTTACGAGCATCAAATGCTGACCGATGCGCCTGTAAATAAGCCCACAGTTTAGGCGCTTGCTCAACGAGATTGGATGTGTCTTTTCCGATGTTCCGTTGTGGAATGATCACCCTGCGGTCTATCTGGGTAGTTCGTCGATGAAATAACGCAGTGCTTTTGATCAAGGGATAGACATATTCCGCTTCTACGCAAACCGTTTCCCCTAACTTATTGTGTAGGATATTTTGGGGAGTGCATTCTAATTCCATGACCGAGGCGGCGTCGTGTTTGACCCCTTGCCGCCATGTAAGTTCAGACACCCCTTCAATTATTGCGTTGTGCTGATATTTATCCTGATCAGCAATGAGAATACCCTGACTGAATCCCATCATCGTTTGTGGCGTTTGTACTAGTAAATCGGCATAAACGGGTACATTTTGCAAGAGATTTGTTCCACCAAGTGAAACGTACAATAAACAGGCGTCAACCGATGCTTGAAACCATGTTTGTGCCTCGATCTTTCTGATCCAAACATCAAAAACCGGTATCTTATGTGCTGCAATGAATTGTAGAACATTGCGGGCAACCGAAGTCTTACATAACATAGCAATGGTTGGTTGCTCGTGTTCCAATTCTCGTATAAGTTTTAACAGAATGAATTCAGCAATATCGAAATTTGCACTTCCGGTGATTGCTTCAAAGCCCGGCAACCCTTTGAAATTTGATTTACGGGGCGCATTGTTACTGTGTAAAACGGTTAATTCAGCGTTTGTGACCCAAGGGGGATTGCCAATGATCAATAGATCACCTTGAGTCCGCCACGTTAAGTCATGTGCAAGGTTCAAATCGAAAATGTTCGCATGGATGAGTTCGACCCGTTGTGCGAGTCGCTTATGCGCCATCCGTTCGGTTGCCTTTGCAAGATGTGAGGCTTGAATTTCAACACCAATGAAATGGGCTTGAGGCGAAATTTGAGGATGTGCAGCAATGCCAGTGATGAAATTTCCCAGACCACATGTTGGCTCAAGTATCCGTTCCCAAGTGCGTGCTGTTGAAACAAGGGTATCGAGTATGAGCCTTGTCAGGGGTTCGGGAGTCTGAAAATCTCCAAATTCTTTACGCAAGTAAGTTCTCCACCCCTGCTACCGATTGTTGGGCTGCCACAGAAATAGCGCGTGTATATTGCAACCGCCATTGGAGTGCATTAGATATAGTCAGAACCCCTAATCTAGGCGGATCGCTCAAAATACGCTGCGCCAATTGTTCGCGCCCCACCTCATCAAGCGGAAGATTGCGCTCCTCTAGGAATGCAGCCAGATCATCAACATTCCCATCACGCCGAATAATTTCTAGCAAGCCAAATGTGGTTTGATGATCTGCTGTATGTTCTTGTGCAATATAAACGACATGGTTGATCGCTAAATGAGCTGATCTCGTCTGCACATTATCAGCTTTGTTATAAACAATGATTAGCAGACTGTATCCCAATCCATAGATTTTCTGGCTGGCATTTCGATAGGGACAGGAGGATTGAGGTTGAGTTATAGAGGTGACTTTCAGATCAATCCCTAATTCTGGAAAATCAATACCTAAAGCAGAATTGCCTAGCATGAACGCATAGTGTTTGGCGAGATAATCCCGAAATTCTTGCTCTACATACGTTCCTATCCTTTTTCCATCTGTGACACCAAATAGGCTTGGAATCCCACTTTGACTCAGACTCACTGTATATCGTTTGGCTTCTATTTTGAGAGTTTCCAATGTCAATGTTGGCAGATGGGACATAAAATTTACTCTGAATGAAATCGATCACTTAATTATATCTCCTTTACAGTTGATAGCACAGCATTCGGCACTTCGTGGGTGCATTTCACTTTGGTGCAAAAAGGGTTAGGCTAAAACAGCATAAACTGAAACGTGGTGTGACATGGCAAGCAAACGAGAAGAACTGGAACAGCGTTTACTGGAGCAAGCACAACAAGCCATTCGCAAGTTGCTGGATGAGCTACCAGAAGTCACCGATCTGACTCTCAGTGATATGGAAAAAGCCACCGGGGTGATGGGACAGGCAATCATGCAGGCGAGTTTGCAGCACCTCATCGAGACGCACCAAGCGCCGTCTCCGGCTGAACTTCAGTGTAGACACTGTCAAAAGCGCCTGTCACGGCGGGGGAAACGCAAGAAACGCGTGGTGACCCTGCGTGGCGAGGTCGAGGTTGAGCGTGTCTATTATGTCTGCCCGCAGTGCGGTGCCGGGTGTTTTCCCCCAAGATGAGCAATGGGGAATGAATGAGAGCGTGTACAGCAACGAGATGGGGAAACAGAGGGTGTGGCTGAGCGGGGTACTCCCCTACACACAGTGCGAACAGGTGTTTGCACGGATTGGGGAGCGGTTCATTCCTGCCAGCAGTATTTGGCGTCAAAGCCAGCGGCACGGGGAACGTCTGCAAACCTATGTCGAACAGCAACGCGCACACGTCCGTGTGGAACGGGTGAAACTGCCGGATGCGTGCCACGACCATGACCAGCGCAAGGCGGTTTCCATGGTTGGCTGAATGATCATTTCGCAGCATCCACAGGCGGTCAATAAACAACACAGGTTAGCTCTCTCACGTTATTTTGCGCGGGATGTCACTATGCAGCAGGGACAAGCCCCTTTATGATCAAGCACACTCAATAACACAAAAAAGACAGCACATGCGACGAATTTTCGCGGCAATTTTTGCGCTCATTATCATAGTCACAATAGCGGGCGCGTGGTGGGTGAACGGCACACGCGACAGCATACATATTCAGTTAGGGTCTCACCCTTTCCCGCTCGTGGTCGGGCAGGATACGCTGACCGTCTCGCTGACTCGTGCTGACGGCAGCCCCGTTGACGGCGCGACTGTGCGCGTTGAGGCAAACCGCGTTATGCAAGGGCAGCTTCCGCTCACCGGGTCGAGTCATCGCAGCGAAGGCGGCGTGTACTCTATCCCGATGATCTGGTCATCATCGGATCACTGGATAGTTGATGTGAGCGCCCAACTGCAAAATGAGACGATCCGCGATCAATTCACCGTGTTCGTTTACGCCATTCCGCAGGAAAATAAGGGCAACCGTGACCGCTACCAGAGCCTATTGGCAATCGAAACGGTACGCACCACCCACCCACAGGAATACTGGATCGTCATTCCACTGGGGACGAACGCGCTCATCCGTGAAGGTCATGGCGATGATGTGATGCCGGGCGAAATTCGGCTCAAAGTGAACGGGCAAAACACGCTTGTGATCCAAAACAACGACATCGCAGACCATTCCATTGGACCGTATTTCGTGCAGGCGGGTGAAACGCTGCGGCAAACCTTCGCTCAACCGCAGGTTGTTGAAGGCTTGTGCAGCGTGCGTCATGACGCGGTGATCAGCATAATCGTGGAATAAGTAGAGCAAAAGGCGAACCATGTTTAGAATGATAGCGTTGGGATTGATTTTGCTGGCAGGGTGCAGCGGCATGGTCGCTGTGACGCCCACGCCCAACTATGTCGATGAACTGCTCGGCGCGGTGTTTGACCCGCCGCGAGTGCTGCAAGAATTTAACCTCGCTTCGACAGAAGGCGACACATTTCAACTGAGCGAACAGCGCGGCGACGTGATTTTGTTGTACTTCGGCTATCGAAGCTGCCCCGATTTTTGTCCTGCTACGTTCTCGGATATGCGGCGCGTGTATCAAGAACTCGGTGATTTGTCAGAACGTGTCAAGGTGGTATTCGTGACGGTTGACCCCGAACGTGACACGCTCGATTTAGTCACGCAGTATACGCACGCCTTCAACGAGGACTTTATCGGGCTGCGCGGCGAAGATGACGCACTGCAAGCCGTGCTGGATCAGTTTGGCGCGGTGGCGGAAAAACGACTGGTGGGCGAATCTGCACTGTCTTACCTGATGGATCATACTGCGTCGGTGTTCTTGATCGCGCCCGATGGACGCCTGCTCTCGCAGTATCTCTATGGCACAGATTATCTGGACATTGTGCATGATGTGCGGCTGATTCTAGACGCGACACCGACGTTCGCATCTGGAAACGACCTCGTTGATGAATCTGCCAGTACCAGCTCACTCTATGACCTGTGGGCGCGTCCCACCGCTGCTGGTGCGTCCGTCGGCGCGATCTACGGGTTGATCGCCAACTCTGGTGAGGCTGATGATCGGTTGATCAGCGCG
>JBBQRJ010000277.1:0-6511 GCA_038214955.1 Aggregatilineales bacterium
AACTTGGACGGGGGATAACCAGGCCGGGATGAGTTATCTTACTTTATCCATACCCATGTCCCTTAACCTGGGTCTCTCGGGGCAACCACTGAGTGGGCCGGACGTGGGTGGTTACGAATCCAAGGTGACACCGGACCTCTACGGCAAGTGGATCGCGATGGGACCTTTCTATCCCTTCTTTCGCGCGCATACTTCCAAGGGTAATCCCGATCGCGAGCCCTGGGCCTTCGGGCCGGAGATAGAAAAGGTTGCGCAAACCGCGCTGGAGCGGCGCTACCGTCTACTGCCTTACGCTTACACCCTCGCTTATCAGTCGGCGACCCACGGCGATCCCATGATGCAGCCGGTCTTCTTCGCTGATCCGAAAGACGCGTCGCTCCGCGCGGAAGAACGCGCCTTTCTCTTCGGCCCCGATCTCCTCGTCATCCCACAATGGGCGAAGTACGCGAAGCTGCCCCGGGGAATCTGCCCGCCCTGATGGAGTGGGATAATATCTTCGACGCCATCCGTGACCGCGATTGGCTGGTGCATCACCCCTACGACTCGTTTGCGCCTGTCGAGGCGTTCTATCAGCAAGCCGCCCGCGACCCAAACGTGCTGGCGATCAAGGCGACGTTGTACCGCGTGGGGCGCAATTCGTCGATTGTGCAAGCCCTCATGGAAGCGCGGGACAATAATAAACAGGTTGCCGTCCTCGTGGAACTCAAAGCCCGCTTTGACGAGGAACACAACCTTGAATGGGCGCGGCAAATGGACGAAAAAGGGATTCACGTCACCTATGGCGTAGAAGAACTGCCTGTCAAAACACACGCGAAAATTGCGCTGGTCGTCCGGCGCGAAGCCGATGGCGTACATCGCTATGTGCATCTTGGCACAGGCAATTATAATCCAGCGACAGCGCGTATTTACAGCGATATTGGTTTGTTCACAGCGAACAAAGTGATCGCAGAGGATGCGTCTAGCCTGTTCAACCGCCTGACCGGTTATGCGCCTGCCACCACCTATCAGCGGTTATTGGTCGCGCCGGAATTTTTGCTCCCCACGCTGGCAGACTTGATCGACAATGAGATCGCCGCCGCCCGTGACGGCAAAGACGCCCGCTTGATCTTCAAGATGAACCAGCTAGAAGAAGACCTGATGATCCGCAAACTGTACGAGGCGTCGCAGGCGGGCGTACAAATCGAATTGATGGTACGCGGCATTTGCTGTTTGCGTCCCGGCATTCCCGGCTTAAGTGAGAATATCCGCGTTCGCAGCATCGTCGGGCGC
The DNA here is from genome assembly GCA_038214955.1 of Aggregatilineales bacterium. GTDB lineage: Bacteria > Chloroflexota > Anaerolineae > Aggregatilineales > Phototrophicaceae > Flexifilum. Next base: position 1,270 of record JBBQRJ010000277.1, read on the forward strand.
TATCTGGAACACAGCCGCGTTTTCTACTTCCAGAACGCGCCGCCAGATAAGCGTATCTATCTGGGCAGCGCCGACCTGATGCGCCGGAATTTGTACAACCGTGTCGAAGTCGTGTTCCCACTTCTCGATCAACGGTTGCAGCAGGACATTCTGCGTATTCTGGAAACCTATACCCGTGATAACACGCAAGCATGGGAGCTGGGCGCAGACGACCTTTACCGTCGGCTTCACCCCACGCCTGATGATCCGCCTTTTACTGCACAGGACGCCCTCATGGTCAACAGTCTTGGCTTGGCATGATTCGAAGGTTAGAAAAACCTACATCGACAAATCGGCATAAACGTGCCACAATGACGTTAAGCTGTACACATAAATACTCAAGAATTACTTCCTTTCTAGGCGAATTTAGACAATTTGAACAACGCTTTACGCCACAAAACTCGCTGGAGAGGGGTATATCATTTTGGATTTATGCGTTATCGAGGGTGACGGCATTGGACACGAGGTCGTTCCGGCAGCAGTCCGTGTTCTGAAAATTGTTGCGCCCGACGTTGTTATCCGCAAAGCCGATGCAGGTTGGGATTGTTTCCTTGAAGTAGGCAGCCCGCTCCCCTATGATACCCTCCGCTTGGCAATGGAATGCAGCGCCGTCTTGTTTGGCGCGGCGGCGTCGCCTTCTTACCCGGTAGAAGGCTATTACGTGCCAGTGGTGCGCTTACGGCGTGAACTAAAAACCTATGCCACACTGCGCCCGACGCACTATTTACCGGTGCCGACTGCGCGTGCAGGGGTCGATTTGCTGGTCGTGCGTGAAGCCACCGAAGACCTGTATATTGGTCACGAACATACCGAAGATGATGGACGCACGGGCATTTCCGAAAAAGTGATTACCCGGCAAGCGACGGAAAATGTCGCCCGCAAAGCGTATCAACTGGCGATTAAGAACGGACGTAAAAAAGTAACGATTGTCCACAAGGCAAGCGTTTTACTGCAAACGGATGGTTTATTCCGGCGCGTGGCGCTCGAAATCGCACAGAATTACCCCGACATTAAAACAGAAGAACTGCTGGTCGATACAGCAGCCTACTGGATGGTGAAAGACCCGTCGCGCTTTGACATCATCCTCACACCGAACTTATACGGCGACATTTTGTCCGATATGGCGGCGGCTTGGGGCGGTGGTTTGGGTCTTGCGCCCTCCTTGAGCTTAGGCGAAGGCGCGGCATTGGCGGAACCAGTTCACGGTTGTGCGCCCGACATCGCGGGCAAAGGAATTGCGAACCCGACGGCATCGATCTTGAGCATTGCGCTGCTGCTGCGTCATCATTGGGATCGGTTGGATGCGGCGATGCGGGTCGAAAATGCAGTGCGCGAAACCTTGGATGCGGGTTATTTTACTGCCGACATTAACCCTGAAGGCGCTCTGTCGACAGACGAATTTACAGAACAGGTTTGCATAAGGTTATAATATCGTTGGTAATTGATACGAAAGACCGTATTTGCCAATAGTTAGAAACTTGTTATGCCCAACCCGCACTATAATACAGTAAATATGTTTAGTGGCTGGGACGCTTATGTCTATGGCATTGGTGCTGGTCGTTGATGACGACGCTTTATCGCTACAACTTCTTGAACTCATCTTGAAACGTGATCATCATAATGTGTTGACAAGCAGCAACGGAGCAGATACGTTCGATCTAGTCTACGAGCATCAGCCCGACTTGGTCATTCTTAACGACACGATGCCCTTTGTCAGCGGGGGCGAAGTGTGCAAACGAATCAAGAATGATCCCAATATTGGCTCGACGCCCGTCATTTTGACGAGCGCGGGTTCGCGTGTGCGCGACCCGAACTATGTCCGCGAGGTGTGCGCCGATGATGTGCTGTTAAAACCGTGCCTTCCTGCTGATGTACGTGACGTTGTGAATCGCAACATTCGCACCTAACTATCCTACACGGGACGCGATAAATCGCGTCCCTATTATTCACTCACCTTACGCAGATCGTTATTTCTGACCCCACCCCCGACCCCTCCCCGAATTCGAGGAGGGGAGCAAGTAGACTCCTGTTTGCGCCCTCCCCTGAATTCGGGGGAGGGAGGCGAGCGCAGCGAGCGGGGTGGGGGTCAATTTGACCCCCTGCGTAAGGTGAATTGTTAAGGAAAACCTCACCCCTTGCCCCTCTCCAAATGGAGAGGGGAGAAAAAAATACCCTTTCCGAACAGAAGGCGTATTTAGGGGTGAGGTTAAATACAAAAGTTTCTAGATCAGGAATGTTACACGGGGGGCCAGGGATAATTGGGACCGGGACCCGGCTGCGGGTATCGCCGATGTTTCAGCAGGTAGCGCAAACGGTTCTGGAACGCCCGTATTTCTGCGCCAGAAAGCAATTTGTGCATCGACTGTGCGTAAGGCTCGCTCGAATCTTCGAGCATGATGCATATGCGCGAAATGTCGTTGAGCAGCGCATCTGAAATAGATTGTCCGGCGTAGTCCCAGATCACAGTACGCAGTTTATGCACCGAATTGAACGCAATGCCGTGATCAATCCCCCACAAATGACCGTCACAATCGACAAGACAATGACCGCCTTTGCGGTCTGCATTGTTGATCATATAGTCAAAGGCTGCCATGCGCTTCAAATGGGGCATCATCGTTTCATCGAACGAGAAGTAATTCACCTGCGGGTCATGGTCGATGAAGAATTGGAACGAACCAAGCCCACGAGGTCCTTCACGTAACACGGTGGGCGGCACAATTTCCCAGCACAATTCTTTCGAAGTGACATACGCCGCCGTTTCCCGGTAACACAGTGTTCCATCGGGGAAGTCCCACAGCGGACGTTCGCCGCGCTGCGGCTTGTATACCGCGTTCACCGCATCGTCTTCTAGCTTGATGCTGACGAGAAACGCATAATTGGAACTCCAGCGCAAAATGCCGTGTTCTGTATCAACGTCTCCCTTATCCAAGACCTCAAAAACCCGATCCATTGAGAGGCGTTGGGGATCACCCTGATCAGTCATATCCGTTAAGTCCAGTAATACACTAACCGTCCGTTTTGCCGGGGATCAGGTCGTCCTGATTGTACCGTCGATATTGCGTGTTCACTCAGTGCGCGCACCTGGCTTCTGGAACACCACATACGCACGATACCGGGTTGAACCGCCTCTGGATCAACTTCTTCCTGTATCACAACCAATTCTTGCGCTACCAACACCACCATATTACGGTCTTCATCGTATCCTAGCCCCATTTGCGCCACCCTAAAAACGGGATCAACCGGGTCGCGCAAATCCATCGAGTAACGACTGGTTTCAGGCTGTATTGTGCCGGGATAACGGCGATCAAGGTCTTGCAGCAGTTCGCGGATGGCTTCACTAAGCGCCCACGCCTGCTCTTTCTCGATGATCAATGAGACAATTTCTGTCCCCTTCCCCGCTTGCAGATGAAAAACACGCTGACCTTTGGGTCCAATAGTGCCAATCGTAAGAAAGTCAACCGGGTTCAGTTCTATTTCGATATTAGGCATGTTATCTCACCGTGCGACTGCGCCTTCAGGCGCTGCTTGTTTCCTCTCGCGCTCCATTTGCGCGATATGGGCGACATCATTCATGGTGCCGATGTAGGGGCGTCCGTAACCGAGCATCAGCGTGCTAATCGACGCGGGCGAAACGACAATGCGTTGAAAAGCGTCGAGGTGCATTCCTAAGAAATGCGCGAGAATCATCTTGATCAAGTCGGCATGAGACACAACCGCGATCAATTCGCGGGGATGCTGTGCCGCCAGACGTTCGATCTCGTTGACCGCACGGATTTGTACGCCGCGCATCGTCTCGCCGTTCGGGAAATAAGCGCGTGATGGGTATTCCTGTACCACATGCCACATTTTCCGCTTTTGCAAAACGCTAATCTCCATGCCTTCCCAATCACCATAGCGAACTTCGCCAACTGCCTCATTCTGCTGGATGGTCAGTTGAGGGTGATGCTGGCGAACTGCTTCTGCCGTCTCCATTGTCCGTTCAAGCGGACTGGAATACAACTGCGTGATCGGTACATCAATCAGCCGTTTACCTAACGCTTCGGCTTGAGCCTTCCCCTCGTCATTCAGGTGAACTTCACGAGTCCAACCTGCCAGTTTGCCCGTCTTTACGAAGTCGTTGACGGCATGTCGAATGAGTAGAATCTGGGTCATTGTTCACTGCACATTGGTTCTATCGCTTTTTGGATGATAGCACAATAGAAGAGAATGTGCATTGCAATCGCCTTAGAATTTCATAAAAAGCACACAATAAGCGGTTAGCCATTAGCGGTTAGCCATTAGCGAAAAATCAAAGTGTTGTCGCTATTGTGGGGAAACAAATGGGAGGGGGCAATGGGAAAAACATTTCGTTTTTAACTCACTGCTAACCGCTAATTGCTCAACGCTCAGGTTAAAGGTTCAACGGGAAAGTGCTATAATAGACGTACTTTTGACCCGTTTAGGATTTATAGGATGAAAATTGGCATCATTTCTGACATTCATGGCGATCACCAAGCACTCGATAACGCGATTCGCCAGTTAGAAAGTTTGCATCAAGTCAATAGCATCTTGTGCGCGGGCGACCTTGTTGGGCGAGGACCCGATCCTGACCGTGTGGTACAAACGGTTCGGGATCGCCATATTGCGACGGTTCGTGGCAACCATGACGAATGGAGCTACGGCTTGTCTGCTGACAATCGTTCCTATTTGAAGGCGCTCCCGCTAGAGTGGCGTGGAGAATTTGATGGTGTAAACCTCTACATGACGCATGGCAAGCCGGGAAATAACCTGTGGGGCTTGTACCGCGATCATGTCTCGAACACGCTGCTCAACATGATGCTTGTTTCGCTCAGTGTCGATGTGTTGATCACGGGGCATACGCATGTGCCGCTGTATGTGCGCGTGCAAAACGGCTGCGTGATCAACCCCGGTTCGCTGTACACGTTTAACAATGTGCGCCCAACATCGCACAGCTACGGTGTGCTGTCACTGCCGGATATGCAATTCGCCGTGTATGACCTCAACGGACAGGAACAGGTGATTATGAGTTGACAGTGGACAGTTCACAGTTCACAGTTAAACAACCCCACCCCCGACCCCTCCCCGAATTCGAGGAGGGGAGCAAGCAGACTCCTGTTTGCGCCCTCCCCTGAATTCGGGGGAGGGAGGCGAGCGCAGCGAGCGGGGTGGGGGTCAAACTGACACCCTGCGTAAGGTGAGTTAA
>JBBQRJ010000278.1:0-6508 GCA_038214955.1 Aggregatilineales bacterium
CCTCTCCGAAGTGCGAGAGGGGGAGTCAAAGTCCCCTCTCCTGCTTTTGGGAGAGGGGATTTAGGGGTGAGGCTATTGGCTCACGAAGGGGGTGAGGTTAAAACTCCGTTTTCACCGCGCCCGGTTTGTACAGCCCGTACAGTCGATACGTGTGCAGAGCGGGGTTCTCGTAGAACTCGTCCGGCGTGATGTCGAGCGTAACCGTGCGCGTGGCGGGTTTTACAATGGGGTTGGTCGCAGCGAACCGCTTGATCACCTCAGCATGAGGCTTGAGCGATCCATCGGGGCGCACCAAGCCGAAAAACCGCTCGTGAATCGAGTCGCGGCACGGCGGTTTGTCCCATAGTTCAGGGATGTAGTCGGCATAGCACCATGTCATTGCGCCCGTTGCGCCCACTTCGACCAGCTTAGGCAGCACGGCTTCAATGTAGGCGGCGAAATCTTCTTCCGACGCCATGAACTGCTTACGCGGCAAGCCGTAAGCTGTCCACTCCCATACTTCTGATGGTTTACCGGGGGCGGTGGTGCAGCCGCCAAATTCTTCCATCAACGTGGGCATTCCGCACAGCGCCGTCGTCAGCGCACAGGTGAACGGCACGTAATCGGGATCGAGCGGGTCTTTGACGAACGGCACATACATCGGGTACGAGTGCATGACCGCTACGTCCATCAACGGGAAGGTTTGATCGATGCGATGCGGCTGGTTGGAATACAAGCTGGCGGCGTGCAGTCCACACGTCACCGGATGCACGGGATCAATCCCCTTGATGAGATCGGTCATCTCGCGTATCCAACCCATTGCATTGGCTTCATCAGGCGGAGTCGAGAACAAGTCCGGCTCATTGCCGAGATTCCACATCCACACACCGGGATGATCCTTATAGGCGCTGACCACCGTCCGCACTTGCAAATTCTGTGCTGCCCGCGCTACCGGATCGGTGTAGGTGTTGCGATAGCCCATGCCGTTGATGAGCTTGCCGCCGCTCACCAGCTTGTCTATGCCAATGGGCGGCTCGTTCGGGTCAAGCAACCAACCCGGCGACCAGTTGGGTCCACTCATGTGTCCGGTGAAAAACGTGATGTCCAAGCCTAAGCCGTTGTCCGCCGCAATATCGCAGACCGTCCCTAAATGGCGCAAGCAGTCCGCCGACACCGTGTCGGGAGTCGGCTGCCAGTCGTCCCACAGCAGAAAAATCCGCACAACCTTCATGCCCAACTCGCGGATCACGGCAAATTCTTCGCGCACTTCCGCCGCGTCGAAGTCTGACCACCAATACATCGCTTTACGGCGCGTCCAGTAATTGACGCCGAGGATAAACGGTTGAGTCATTTATGCCGCCCGCTGGTGAACAACCCAGAACATGAAGAAATAAACACCGCCCGCTAACCCCGCTAGAATCGCAAAGGGCGTCGATTTCACCTGCTGGTTAGATCGCGTTTTTCGAGTCAGCCCGACGGCGATCAATGGAAAGACGAGCATCCCCACGTTGATCACGTACATGCCAAAATCAGCTTTACGCATGATCGGACGCTCACCATATTGCAGCGCCGCAAGGCTCAATTTACCGATGATAGCGAACAGCATCACCCCAGCAGCCAACAGCGTGGGCACCATGTTCTTATCCGGCAAAAGTGTCATGGTGAGCAGTGAGAGGAAAAAAATCACATACAGAACAATGTCGAAGATCAGATAGGTTGAAGTAGGGAGTAAAAACGAGAGAATATCTTGAAACGTCAAACCGTTCATCAGAACAAACGCCTCCATGAGGATAATCACAGTCTAATACTAGCATATCTGCCGTGTGTGATAGTATTAAAGGGTGTTGCCTTTCAGATTACGGGAGTGCCAATGCTTCGAGAACGCTTGCTAGGGGTAGGACGTAGACTAGACGCATGGTGGGCGACTCATCCGGCAATGACGCGGGCGCTCCCCACCTATCTAGTGCGGGCAATATCTAATTTTATGAGTTATGGGGCGCGTCAAGCGGCGGCGCTGTCGTACTACGCCATTTTCTCGATCTTCCCGCTTACGCTGCTGCTCACCATTTTACTAAGTCGTTTGATCACGCCCGTGTTCGAGCCGGTGATCGCCGCACAGCAAATTGAATTCGGGATTGAGCCGTTTCTCCCGCCCGCCGCCGCGCAAACGATTCAGTTGTTTGAGGACAACCTCACACAGGCGCTAGAGCAAGGCGCGTCCTTCAGCTTGATCGCCATCCTCGGTTTGATCTGGTCAGGCTTGGGCTTGTTCTCCAACATCACCACCTCGCTCGATTTTATCTTTCATGTGCCTTCGAGCCGGAGCATCTGGCGTCAGCGATTAGTCGCCGTCGGTATGGCAATTGTGTTGATCGTGCTGCTGACGACTTCATTTCTTACATCGGCGGTGCTGCGACTCGTATCGGCGCTGCTGTTGGAACGTCCAAGCCTGTGGATCAATGTAGGGTCGATCTTTTTGCCGCTCGGTTTAAACATGGTGATTTTCGCCCTGCTCTTTCGCTACGTCCCGGCGCGGCGTGTGCATTGGGATGCTGTGTGGCCCGCCGCGATCTTTGGCGGTGTGGGGTGGGAATTGGCGAAGTGGGCGTTCGGCTGGTATTTGACCAACATCGCCAACTATCAGTTTATCTATGGCACGCTGTCCACCGCGATCATTTTGCTGTTCTGGGCATATGTGATCGCCTCTCTTTTTCTGTTGAGTGCCGAGTTATGCGCTCAACTGAACGAATGGCTGCTGGATCGTCACTGGCAGGAAGAAACTGAACAATTTCTGGAAGGCAAAGCGACACCGCGTATTCCGCAAGAAAATCCACAGGTGGGCGACTGAGCGTTATGAGCAGTAGGCAAACGGGGGGATTTCGAGTACACTGATCGGGTTTTTGTTGGAGATAAATGCGCGTGACTGATTTACCACAAGATGATCTCACTGAAGATGAGCCGCTCGATACCCGCAGCCTCGCAAGACGTATCGCGCTGCAAATCTTATATGAGATCGACAGCACCAAACACAAACCCGGCAATGTAATCGCTATCCATTTACAAGTACAACAACCCGGCGAAATAGCCGCCAAATTCGTCCATGAACTTGTGATAGGCACCGTCGAAAATCGCCAGCAGATTGATCGGGCGATCACGCATTATGCTTCGGAATATCCGCTTGATCTGCTAGCCGTCGTGGATCGCAACATTTTACGCATGGCGATCTACGAATTTGCAGTCAGTGCGCGTACCCCCGTAGGCGTGGCAATTGATGAAGCCGTGGAACTAGCGAAGGTATTTGGCGCCGATGGAACGCCCAGTTTCATCAACGGCGTATTAGGCGCACTTGCCGATGATGAAGCCTATTTGAATGAACTGCGCCAGAAAGAGGGCGAAGATGACATCGAGGATAAAACCTAAAACGCCGCTGCCTCCCGTTGAGGAAGTGGAAGAAATTGCAGAGGGTCACGAACTGCGTATGGGGCTGTTGGAGCATCTTGACGATCTCCGCAGACACTTGACGCGGGCAATGATTGCGCTGGTCGTTGGCATTCTCATCGCCGTGCCGCTCACGCAGCCCGTTCTCGAATTTCTCCAAGTTCCCTACGGTGAACGCTTCCAAATTCTTGACCCTACCGGGTCGATCATTTCGTTTTTCCGGGTGGCACTCACGCTCGGCGCAATCATCTCGATTCCGCTGACCACTTATCAAATCTTGCTGTTCATCCTGCCAGCAATGACCAAAAAAGAACGGGCGATGCTCTTTCGTTTCATCCCCGCGACAACGATGCTGTTTTTGCTCGGCGTGGTGTTCGCGTGGACAGTTTTGATCCCGCCCGCGCTCAATTTTCTGCAAAACTTCCAATCGCAGTTGTTCAAAGCAGAATGGACGGCAGACGGTTATCTCGGTTTTGTGACCTCGCTCGTCTTTTGGATGGGCGTCGCCTTTGAAACCCCGCTGATTTTCTTTGTGCTGTCGCTGATGGGCATGGTCACCGCCGCGACGCTGGTCAAGAACTGGCGCATCGCCATCATTGTGTCGGCTGTCGCAGCGGCGATCATCACGCCAACGGTTGATCCTGTGAATATGATGCTGGTGATGGGACCCCTACTTGCCCTCTACATACTCAGCATTGGACTTGTCATGATCGGGCGTCGCATCAGCAAGGTAGACATGCCCGCATGAGAAACATTTGTATCTATGGTGTACCCATGGACTTAGGGCAGAAACGGCGCGGCGTCGATATGGGACCCAGTGCCATACGCTATGCCGGTTTACAGGATCGGCTTGAAAAGCTCGGTTATCAGGTGACAGACGGTGGTAACATCAGCGTCCCTGTCGTTGAGCAGATCGAACCCGATCCGATGGATGGAAAAGCGCTCAATGCTCATGCCGTCGCTGGCATTTGCCGCAGCGTTCATGATCACATGGCACAGGTGATCGCCCGTGATGACATTGCTATTTTCCTAGGCGGCGATCACAGCATTGCGCTTGGTACGGTATCTGCGGCGCTCGAACGTTCCCCAAAAGTTGGCGTGCTGTGGATTGACGCGCACGGCGATTTCAACACCCCGCAAACGACTCCATCCGGCAACGTGCATGGGATGGTCGTCGCGGCGTTGATGGGCAAATGTCCGCCTGTCCTCACGATTGGGAATGTGCGCTTGCGTCCCGATCAAATTGTGTTCATCGGCACACGCGACCTCGACCCCGCTGAAAAACAGGCGATGCGCGACGCTGGGGTAAAAGTATTTACCATGCGTGATATTGATGAAAACGGCATGGCGACAGTCGTCCATGATGCACTCAAGGCGCTTGCTGATATGGATGTGCTGCACATCAGCTTAGATATGGATGCGCTTGATCCGCGTCACGCATCGGGAGTGGGGACGCCTGTCCCCGGCGGACTCACCTACCGCGAAGCGCATTTACTGCTCGAAATGCTTGCCGACGATGGGCGGGCGCGAACGATGGATATTGTCGAAGTCAACCCGATTTTGGACAACAATAACCGCACGGCACGCATGGCAGTTGAATTGACCGCCAGCCTGTTCGGTCAGCGAATTTTTTAAGAGCGATTAGCCATTAGCTAAAAACATTGTAGGAGTTCTCCTGTCTTGGCAAACAAGAAGCATTACGAGACATTCTATTTGACCGTTTTTATGTTTTTGCTAACAGCTAATTGCTAATCGCTAACGGCTAACATGAACCTTTTTCGACGAAAACAGAAACGTGTTCTGGTTTTGGGCTTAGATTGTGCCAGCCCCGACCTAATTTTTGATCAGTTCAAAGCAGACCTGCCTACTTTCAGCGAACTTATGTCCGTTGGGACGTGGGGCAAACTGGAGTCGTCTATCCCATGCATCACCGTTCCAGCGTGGGCGAGTATGCTTTCCAGCCGTGACCCCGGCGTGTTAGGCGTCTACGGTTTCCGCAACCGCACGGATCACACCTACAAAGAATTGGGAGTCGCTAACGGGGACGCGATCAAGGTGAAGCGGGTGTGGGACTATATCCCCGATAAAACCTCGATTGTCCTCAATGTGCCGCAAACCTACCCTGCCCGCCCGATCAACGGCGCAATGGTGACCGATTTCCTCACGCCCAACCTCGACAGCGCATTCACCGCTCCTGCCGCGCTCAAAACTGAAGTGCTGCGCGTCGTGCCGGATTATCAATTCGATGTGAAAAACTTTCGCACGGAAGACAAAGCCCGCTTACTGCGTGACCTTTACGAGATGACCGACAAGCAAATGCGGTTAGTCAAACACATGATCACCTCGCGTTCGTGGGACTTCTTTATGCATGTGAACATCGGTGTAGATCGGGTGCATCACGGTTTCTGGCGCTATCACGATCCGGCGCATCGGTTGTATGTTCCCGGCAACCCGTTCGAGAACGCGATCCGCGATTACTACAAACTCATGGATTCGTTCGCGGCAGAGTTGATCACACTGGCGGGTAACGATACCACCCTCTTGATCGTGAGCGATCACGGTGTGGCGCGTATGGATGGTGGCATTTGCATCAATGAATGGCTGTGGCGAAACGGCTGGCTGACGCTCAACACACCGCCGCCCGAAGGCACGATCACGCGCTTCGATGATGCGGATATTGATTGGTCAAAGACGCGGGCATGGGCAAGCGGTGGATACTATGGGCGCGTGTTCCTCAACGTTGAAGGACGCGAACCGAATGGGATGATCCCCGCATCAGATTATGAATCCGTGCGGGAGGAACTCGCCGCCGCGATTCGCACGATTCCCGGCGATCAGGGTCAACCGCTGAATCATCAAATCTACAAACCGCATGAGATTTACCAGCAGGTCAACGGGATCGCGCCTGATCTCATGGTCTATTTCGGCGATTTGCATTGGCGGGCTGTAGGCAGCTTCGGTCATGGCGGGCATATCACGCTGGAGAACGATACGGGCGCGGACGATGCGAATCACGACCCGATGGGTATGTTCATCCTTGTTGATCCGAACGAGCGTGGGCGCGGCTGTGTGGCGGGGCATCAACTGATGG
>JBBQRJ010000279.1:0-6465 GCA_038214955.1 Aggregatilineales bacterium
CAGCATGGGGCGATACTTCCCCGGTGGCAAAATCACGCAGATTCACGGACAGGCGAAGATCGAAAACGGGCGGGCGTATTATCCTCTGTTTCATCCGGCGGCGATCTTACGCAATCCGACGATGGAACCGGTCATGGAAGCCGATTTTAAGCGCATCCCCGAAATTCTCGAACAGATTCGCACGATACGGAATCAAGGCGCAAAGCCACCACCCGACGCGGGACAAGACGCGCCTCCTCCGGCAAACGATACGCCAGCGAACCCGACACAGTTGTCCTTGTTCTGAGTAGACAGTTTACAGTTCACCTTACGCAGGGTGTCAGTTTGACCCTTACCCCGCTCGCTGCGCTCGCCTCCCTCCCCCGAATTCAGGGGAGGGCGCAAACAAGAGTCTGCTTGCTCCCCTCCTCGAATTCGGGGTGGGGTCGGGGGTGGGGTCAGAAATAACGATCTGCGTAAGGTGAATTTGTAATAGCACAAAAGCGACATGCGAGGAGAATCAAAAACGCCCCCATTGCTGGGGGCGTTGTGTCGTTCTGGTTTATTACTTGACGACGACGACGCTGCTTGCCTGCTTGCCCTTTTTACCTTCGGTGATGGTGAATTCCACTTTATCACCTTCGTTCAAGGAACGGAAGCCGCCACCCTGAATTTCGGAATAATGCACGAAGAGGTCGGCGCCGCTTTCGGGGGTGATGAAGCCATAGCCCTTATCACCATTGAACCATTTTACGACACCACGAGTACGATTGTTCGACATTTTCTCTCTCCTAAAGAGTTAGATTTTGCCACGCTTTTTTCTCACACACATCACAGCTTCAGTTTTTCTACACGTTGCTCTAGGAGTAGATTGAGAAAATCTTGATTTCGCACATCAAAAATATTTCGTGGCGTAACTGTTAGGATTTTCTCGATGAATATCAGTGGATGTTTGCTCAACTCAGCAGTATGGACAAGACACATCTGTCTTTTAAATTCCATATGGCATGTACAATATAACAGCGTTTACGCAATTTGTCTATACCCCAAAACAGGGTTTTAACAAAAATATAATGTAATGACTCGATAGGGATGAGTAGTCTATGCAGCGTCAACCCGAAGTGACCAAACTCCCGCCTGATTACGGCGGATTACTCTTTGCCGCTATCCTGATGATCATCGTCGGATGGTACGGTTTATACACCCTCGTGACCTCGCAGATTCCGCGTGTGGGTCAGCGTTGGTTGTTCTTCGTACTGCTGCACATTGCCGTCACCGGCACGGTGATGCCGTTCGCCCGTTATTTGAACATTCGCCTGACGCCGATCACGCGCCCGTTGCCCTCTAGCGGCGTGATCGTGCGTCAAAGCGTGTGGGTCGGCATTTTCGCGGTCACATCAGCATGGTTGCAAATTCCGCGTGTGCTGTCCCTGCCGATCATGTTCTTTCTGGCGCTGGCGTTCGCGGTGATCGAAATCTTCTTGCGTACCCGTGAAATCGCCAACGAACGCTGAGTCGTCTAACGCCGTGCAAGTTCGCTGGCGTAATGCTTAAATCTGGTATTTTGAATGAAATCGGAGAAGCTGCCTATGTCCGATAACCCTTTGCGCCTTTTACCCTCTATCGACACCTTGATCCAGTCGCCAGCGGGCGCGGTGTTGATCGCAAAGTACGGGCGGGCGGCGACAGTAGACGCCCTGCGCGGCGTGTTAGATCAGGCGCGAGTGCGGTTGCGTTCCGGCGACTCGATCCCCCTTGACGCCGACTCGCTGCTGGATGACGCGGCGCTCATGCTCTATCACCAGTTTCAGCCGTCGCTGCGTCCGGTCATCAATGCGACAGGGATCATCCTCCACACCAATTTAGGCAGAGCGCCCCTCTCTGACGCCGCCCAAGCCGCCATGATCAGCGCAGCGGCGGGATACAGCACGCTCGAATACGACCTCACGACGGGCAAACGCGGGAGTCGGTTGGCACACCCCGAAAACGTGATCAAGGCGGTGACGGGCGCAGAGTCGGCGCTGGTGGTCAACAACAACGCCGCCGCGCTGCTGCTCATCCTGTCTGCGCTGGCGAAAGACCGCGAAGTGATCATCTCTCGCGGGCAGTTGATCGAAATCGGCGGCGGCTTTCGCATCCCCGATGTGATGGCGCAAAGTGGCGGGCGCTTGGTCGAAGTGGGGACGACCAACAAGACGCGCATCAGCGATTACGAGCGGGCGATCACGCCGGACACAGCGGCGATTTTGCGGGCGCACGCTTCCAACTTCAAGCAGATTGGCTTTGTCGAAGTGACGCCGCTTGATCAGCTTGTGGATGCAGCACATCAACGCGGCTTGATCGTCGTGGATGATCTCGGCAGCGGCGCACTGCTGGATACGTCAATTTACGGCTTAGATCATGAGCCGACGGTACAAGAGAGTCTCGCGGCGGGTGCTGATCTGGTCGCATTTAGCGGGGATAAACTGCTCGGCGGGACGCAAGCGGGGATCATCGTCGGGAAAGCCGCGCTCATTGACACCCTCAAGCGTCACCCGTTGGCGCGTGCCGTCCGTGCAGATAAGCTGACGATTGCCGCGCTGGTTGCCACGCTTGATCACTACCGCAAGGGCGAAGCGGTGACTCATATCCCCGTATGGCGCATGATCGCCGCGCCGCTCGATCACCTGCGCGAAACGGCGGCACGATGGGCGGGGGCTGTAGGCGGTGATGTAATCGCGGGCGAGTCAGCCGTAGGCGGGGAGAGTCTTCCCGGCGCGACCTTGCCAACCGCGCTGTTAGCGATCAAACCGCCGAACGCAGATGCCTTCACCGCGCAGCTTCGCGCCGCCGATCCCCCTGTGATCGCCCGCGTCGCAGAAGGGCGCGTGCTGTTTGACCCGCGCACCGTGCTTCCCGGTCAAGCCGATGATTTGCTCCGTATCATTCAATCCGCGTTATAATTCCGGCTGAAACCTCACCCCCTGCCCCTCTCCAAATGGAGAGGGGAGAAAATTTGACTCTTTGAAGTCCCTCTCCATTTGGAGAGAGATTTAGGGTGAGGTCGGAGAGAAATAAACAATGAAGTCCGATCTCGATCAGTTGATGGCAGCCCGTGACCTTGGCGCGATCATCGTCACGGGGGAAGCCCACGATAACCCGCCGCGCAGCTACCTCTCCAATGGGGCGCATGTCACCGGCGGATACATCCTCAAAAAACACGGTGACGCCCCTGTGATGATCGTCAATGGCATGGAAACCGAAGAAGCGGCGAAAAGCGGTTTGCAGGTGCTGTCCTACTACGATCTCGGTTGGGCAGAGATGATCAAGGCGGCGGAAGGCGATCAAACGGCGGCGGGCATCATCCTGTGGGGCGCAATGCTCAACCGTTTTCACGTTCCAGAGGGCAAAATCGGCGTCTATGGCGTGGGCAACCTGCACTCGCAAATCGAATTTGTGCGTTTGTTGAACGAGACCTACACTGCCTATGATTTTGTGGGCGAAACGGGCATGACCCTGTTCGATGAAGCCTACATCACCAAAGACGCCGACGAATTGGTCAAGATTCGCTCGGTGGCGAAACGCACGAATGAAGCCATCGCCGCCGCATGGGACTACATCAGCGGACACCGCGCCGAAGGCGAAACGGTGATCAAAGAGGACGGATCGCCGCTCACGATTGGCGATGTCAAGCGATTTGTCCGGCGGGAGTTGTTAGATCGTGACCTCGAAGACACCGATATGATCTTCGCACAGGGACGCGACGGCGGATTCCCGCACAGTCGCGGCGAAGCTGATATGGCGCTCAAACTCGGTCAGGCGATTGTGTTTGACCTGTTCCCGCGAGAACTCGGCGGCGGCTATCACCACGACATGACGCGCACATGGTCAATCGACTATGCGACTCCCGAAGTCGAGCGCGTGTATCGTCAGGTGATGGATGCGTTCGATGTGGCGGTAGAGACCTTTCGCCCCGGCATCGAGGCGAAGAAACTGCAAGAAGCCGTCTTAGATTATTTCGAGGGCGCGGGACACCCCACCGGACGCAGCCAACCGGGGACAAGCGTCGGCTATGTGCATGGGTTGGGGCATGGCGTCGGGCTGAACATCCACGAGCGACCCAGCATCGGTGCGTTATCGGCGGATACGCTCAAACCGGGCAACTTGATCACCATCGAGCCGGGCTTGTACTACCCCGATCAAGGCTACGGCGCACGCATCGAAGATACGTTCTACATCACCGAAAACGGCGAACTGATCAGCCTCACCGATTTCCACAAAGAACTGGTGCTGCCACTCAGAAGTTAGGAGATTCAAACTTCACGAAAAATTCAAGATTTGAACCCTGTAACAGGTGTATGATCGGTTTGTAATCCTCTTTTAAGATTGTCCGGGATGTAACGGTGGTGTACGCAGATTTCGTAATGGTCACAAATTCTGATCGTCTCGCAGCCCTCCAACGCTTATGTTTGTTGGATACCCCGGTTGATCCCTCGTTTGACCGACTAACGCGGTTGGCTTCACGAATGATCAAAGCCCCCGTATCGTTGGTCACACTGGTAGATCGAGATCGCCAGTTTTTTAAAAGCCAAATCGGGCTGCCCGAACCCTGGGCAACGATGCGGGAAACGCCACTCTCTCACTCCTTTTGTCAGCATGTAGTCGATACGAACAAACCCTTGATCATCAACGATTCACGCATCCACCCTCTCGTTTCTAACAATCTGGCGATTACTGACCTCAACGTGATCGCTTATGCTGGAATGCCCCTCGTTACCAGCGATGGTTATGCTATTGGCTCGCTTTGTGTGATCGATCATGAACCGCGTGTCTGGACATCCGAAGAGATTGAAATCCTTGACGACCTTGCCGAGTCTGTGATGACAGAAATTCAATTACGCGAGTCCTACGACGAACGCCACCGCATTGAGCAGAAATTGTACGAAACCTCGCAAACCCAACTCAAAGAGATGGAAACACTTTACAAGCGGGTGAGCGATCTGGAGCGCATGAAAACCGAAATGATCCGCGTGGCGGCACATGACCTACGAAATCCGCTCGGCTTGGTCATGGGCTACAGCGAGTTGATGCTCGAAGAAACCGAGGTGATGGCAGAACATCACGTAGAATTTGTACAGTCGATTTTACGCAGCGGTCAAAAGATGCTCAAGCTGATCAACGATATTCTGTCGCTAGAACGAGTCACATCGGCACAGAACAACCAGTATCAGCCGCTCGTGTTCACCGATTTAGCGCGTGAAGTCTACGACACGAACCTCGATGCGGCGCGAAGTGCAAACCTTCACTATACCTTCGAGTCTGAGGATTTGCCGCTCACCGTGTTAGGCGATGTCGTACAACTGCGCGAGGCGCTGGAAAATTTGATCAGCAACGCCATCAAGTACACGCCCGCTGGCGGCACTGTGACGGTGCGCGTGCGGCGGCAAAGCGAACATATTTTGTTTCAGGTAGAAGATAGCGGCTATGGCATCCCCGAAGCAGACCAAACACGGCTTTTTCAGGCGTTCTATCGCGTCCACACCGATGAAACCTATCGCATCGCTGGGACGGGCTTAGGCTTGCATCTGGTCAAGAACATCATTGACCGTCATGCGGGCGAAGTCGTTTTCAAAAGCGTGTATCAAAAAGGCAGCATGTTCGGTTTCTTCCTGCCCATCGCATAAATCTATCACCTGTCACGAACAAACAATGACAACTGTCGTCCCTTGCAACGCGGATAATGATACAATTATCCGCGTTGACTTTTGTATGAGAGACAAACTTAAGATGACTCTGGGGACAACGGCGAATCCACTGCGCGTAGCGATTATTGGATCGGGCCCGTCGGCGTTTTATGCCGCCGAGCATTACCTCAAGAACGATCTCGTTGTTGAGATCGATATGTTCGAGCGCCTACCGACGCCCTATGGCTTGGTACGCGGCGGAGTCGCGCCAGATCATCCCAAAATTAAGACGGTGACGAAAGTGTATGATCGCACCGCCGCAAACCTTAATTTCCGGTTTTACGGCAACGTCAATTTTGGTACTGACCTCACCATAGACGACATTCGCGCCCATTATCACCAGATTGTGTTTGCCGTTGGCGCACAAACAGATCGGCGGATGGGCATTCCCGGCGAGGATTTAGCGAACAGCCACGCCGCGACAGAATTTGTCGGGTGGTACAACGCGCACCCTGAATACCGTGAATTCCAGTTTGATCTATCGCAAGAAACTGTCGCAGTCATTGGCAACGGCAACGTGGCAATGGATGTCGCCCGTATCCTCGCCAGCACCTATGACGAACTGGTCAAGACCGACATTGCCGATTACGCGCTGAAAGCCCTCACAGACAGCAAAGTCCGCGACATTTACGTGATCGGGCGGCGCGGTCCCGCGCAAGCGGCGTTCACCAACCCGGAACTGAAAGAACTCGGTGAACTGCAAGCGTGTGATGTCATCGTGCGCCCCGAAGACGCCGAACTGGACGCCCTGAGCAATGAATAT
>JBBQRJ010000280.1:0-6462 GCA_038214955.1 Aggregatilineales bacterium
CATACAATGATGTTTGTAACGTAAAAGAGAGCGTTAAAAGTTAAAAGGGTAAAGTTAAAAGTAGGCTTCAATATCTTTTGCCCTCACTTTTAACTTTCGACTTTCAACTTTTAACTGATGTAATCAAGGGGTGTATTGATATGGCTAAAATTCTAGGAATTGACCTCGGTACGACAAACTCGGTAGTCGCGGTTCTCGAAAATGGCGAAGCAGTAGTCATCGCCAATGCCGAAGGCAGCCGCACGACTCCTTCTGTCGTGGGCTTTACAAAAACCAATGAACGTCTCGTCGGTCAATCGGCGAAGCGCCAAGCAGTCGTCAATCCTGAAAACACGGTCTTCTCGGTCAAGCGGCTGATGGGCAAGTCTGCCAGCGAAGCGTCCGCCGAAAGCAAGTATCTGCCCTACAAAATCGAGTCAGGCGCGACCAACGACGCCCGCATCAAGATTCCAGCGACAGATCGCAGCTACTCGCCGCAAGAAATCAGCGCCATGATTCTGGGCAAGCTCAAGAAAGACGCCGAAGCCTATCTCGGTGAGTCGGTCACGCAAGCGGTGATCACCGTCCCGGCGTATTTCAACGACGCACAGCGTCAAGCGACCAAAGACGCGGGTAAAATCGCGGGGTTAGATGTGCTGCGTATCATCAACGAACCAACGGCAGCGAGTCTCGCTTACGGGCTGGACAAGAAGCACACCGAAACGATCCTCGTGTTTGATCTCGGCGGCGGCACATTCGATGTGTCTGTCCTCGAAGTCGGTGACGGCGTGGTCGAAGTCAAATCCACCAGCGGCGATACCCATCTCGGCGGCGACGACTGGGATCAAGTCATCGTTGACTGGCTGGCAGACGACTTCAAGCGCGAAAACGGGATCGATCTGCGAAATGATCGTCAGGCGCTCCAGCGGTTGAAGGAAGCGTCAGAACGCGCAAAAATCGAACTGTCGAACACCGTCCAGACCGACATCAACCTGCCCTTCATCACTGCCGATGCATCGGGCCCCAAGCATCTCACCGTCACGTTGACCCGCGCAAAGTTCGAGCAAATGAGCGCCTCCCTGTTGGAACGACTGCGCCAGCCTGTGACTCAGGCGCTGGGTGACGCGGGTTTGAGCAAGGATAAAATTGACGAAGTGGTGCTGGTCGGTGGCTCAATCCGTATGCCGATGGTGCAGGAACTCGTTCAGCAGTTGATCGGCAAGACGCCGAACAAGAGCGTCAACCCCGATGAAGTGGTCGCCGTTGGTGCGGCAATTCAGGCAGGCGTATTAGGCGGCGAAGTCAAGGACGTGCTGCTGTTGGATGTGACTCCCCTCAGCCTCGGTGTCGAGACAATGGGCAGCGTCATGACCAAGCTAATCGAGCGCA
The DNA here is from genome assembly GCA_038214955.1 of Aggregatilineales bacterium. Classification (GTDB taxonomy): domain Bacteria; phylum Chloroflexota; class Anaerolineae; order Aggregatilineales; family Phototrophicaceae; genus Flexifilum. The sequence continues at coordinate 1,369 of JBBQRJ010000280.1, forward strand.
ACACAACCATCCCTGTACGCAAGAGCGAAATTTTCTCGACAGCGGAAGACGGTCAAACGGCAGTGGATATTCATGTGCTGCAAGGCGAACGCCCGATGGCGGCGGATAACATGACGTTGGGTCGCTTCCGCTTGGAAGGGATCACGCCAGCGGCACGCGGTATGGCGCAGGTCGAAGTCGCATTCGACATCGACGCGAACGGTATTCTGAACGTGACCGCCACCGACAAGGCGACGGGCAAAGCGCAGAAAATCACCGTCACCGCCTCAACCAATCTTAACAGCAGTGAAGTTGATCGGCTCGTGCGTGAGGCGACTCAAAACCGCGCCGCAGACGAACAGCGTCACCAGTTGGCGCAAGCCCGCAACGAAGCGGACACGCTGGTCTATCAGGCGGAAAAGGCGCTCAATACCTTGGGCGATAAACTGCCGGCGGCGGAACGTGGCACGGTTGAACAGCAGATCAATGATGTGCGTGAAGCAGTCAAGCATGACGACGTGAACGCCATCAAGACGGCGGCGACTGCGCTCCAGAACGCAACCTATGCCCTCTCACAGCAGATGAATGCGGGTGGCGAACAGCGTGGCGAGGATGTAGTCGAAGGCGACTTCACCGAGGCATAATCGCATCTAATCTCAGAGGACACAGAGAAGATCAAATCTCTGTGTCCTCTGTGGTCGTAAATCTTTGACAAAATTCACTTTTGCAGCGAAGCCTCTGCTTGCTCCCCTCCCTGAATTCGGGGAGGGGCTGGGGGTGGGGTCATCTTTTCTTTATTACGCTTCGGGCTGTAAATGTTCCATCCGTAGCGCCTTAATCTCTTCATTGAACTTATCGAGCATCACAGTTTTGTCCTCATCAGACAGGAAGCTGGCACGCACAGCATTCAGCGCGATATTTTCCATTTCTTCCATCGAAAACCCGAGTTTGTCCACCAGCATCAACAGTTCGTCGTTGAGCGTGTTTTTGTACATCCCCGGCATATCCGTACCAATCACCAGCGAAATGTGTTGATCGTACAGGCGGCGGAGCGGGTAATCGCTGATATTCGTCGCCCACCCGTGACGCTGCGCCCGCGCTAAACTGATCGCCAGCGTGATCCCCTTTTCTTGGATTTCCCGAATCGCGTCTTTTGAATCCGCAACGCCCCATGCATCAGCGATGCGATTGGGCGCAAGCAGTTGAATCGCCTTGAGGACGCCATCAGCACCCGCAACATCCCCTGCACGCGCCACACGCGGAAATTCCTTCTTCTCAACGCCGCGGAACGCCCGCTCAAACTGACTTACCGTCTGAACATCCTCGCGTCCAAATAACCCCAACGCAACCACGCCCGCACGCTTGGCAACCGCCGTCGTCACCCATCGGGCAAGATCATCGGCGCGGCGAGGTTCATCACGGGGAACAGCTAAAATCCACGCAATGTCGATCCCCCACGCCCGTTTCGCCCGATCCCGCCCATCGTTGAGCGCGGCGAAAAACGTCTCAATTTGTGAGGGAAGTTCGCTGTACAGCGCGGGGTTGACGCTAATTTCAGCATAGCGAACATTTTGCTTTGCCAGCCACGTCCCCAAATCATAGACGGCACGGGTCAAGTCTTCGGCGTGATGAAACCACGTACTCGTCACCTTGAGGATGTCGGGTATGCGCTTGGGTTCAGGTTGATCGAGCAGTTTTACCCACTCCTTGAAATGCTTGATGGATGAGGCAATGTCGTTACGATCAGCAATCCCTAGCAAGCTGGATTTCTGCATTGCCCCTTCAAATTGGATATGCAGTTCGGCTTTGGGGATCGCCTGAATATAGCTTGCTATCGACATGTGTTGTCTTTCCTTTTCTATCTTGTTCTATCGTTTCTGTCTTTTTCTATTTAACTTGAGTATCGGATAATTTTTCTCGCCCCAGTTTAATCCTTCTCGTATGTAAACTGATGAACGAGAAGTTTTTTCTCCCCTCCCTGAATTCGGGGAGGGGTCGGGGGTGGGGTCTATCCGAAACTCAGGCTATTTATTCTTGAACGACATCTACGCTGTGATGTTCGCGGATTGCCGTCTTGATGAGTTGCAGGAACAGCGGATGTGGCAAGTTTGGACGGCTCAAGAATTCGGGGTGAAATTGGCTGCCGACCATGAACGGGTGATCAACGACCTCCGCAATTTCGACCAACATCCCATCCGGGCTGAGTCCGCTAAAACGCATCCCGTTTTCCTCGAACATCTGGCGATAGTGATTGTTGAATTCAAACCGGTGACGGTGACGTTCTTGGACAGGTTGCTCTACGCTACCATAAGCCTTTGCCGCTACCGATCCCTTGCTCAAATTACACGGATAAATGCCAAGTCGCATCGTTCCACCCAGATCGGTCACGTTTCGCTGCTCAATCATCATATCAATCACATGATGATCGCTGTTGCCTTCAAACTCAGAACTAGTCGCATCTTCTAAGTTGAGGACGTTACGTGCAAATTCAATGCACATCGTTTGCATCCCCAAACACAAACCGAGATAGGGGATTTTGTTCTCACGAGCATACCGCGCCGCGAGGATTTTTCCTTCTACGCCGCGATACCCGAATCCGCCCGGCACAATGATCGCGTCAACAGACCGCAGCGCGTCCCATCCTTTATCTTTTTCCAGATCGCCCGAATGAATCCACTCGATTTCGAGTTTGTGATCGCACATGCTGGCAGCGTGGAATAACGCCTCTTTCACGCTCATGTAGGCGTCGTGTAGCTCAACATACTTGCCGACAATGCCGACTCGTACCGTCTCTTTGACGTTACGCATCCGGCGAACCATTTTACGCCAGTCATCCAACTGAGGCGGCTCAGTCTTGAGCTTGAAATGATCCATGATAAAGTCGCCCAAGCCGGAATCCTCCAGAATGAGCGGCACATCGTAGAGCAAATCCACCGTTAGAAGTGGAATAACCGCCCGTTCATCAACATCGCAGAACAGCCCGATCTTGCTCACCACATCTTTGGTCACATCGTGGTCCGTCCGTGCGATGATCACATGCGGCTGAATGCCAATCCCGCGCAGTTGTGCAACACTGTGTTGAGTCGGCTTGGTCTTGAGTTCATCTGTCGCGCCAATATGCGGCAAGAACGTCACATGCACATACAGCGTATCACTGCGATTCATGCTCATACGCATCTGGCGGATCGCTTCGAGGAACGGCAAGCCCTCAATATCGCCAACCGTGCCGCCCACTTCAACGATCACCACATCAGCGTTGTTTTCTTTGCCCACAAGCATAATGCGCCGCTTAATTTCGCTGGTGATGTGCGGCACAACTTGAATCGTGCCACCCAGATAATCACCCCGTCGTTCTTTCTCAATCACATAGCTGTACACCTGCCCCGCCGTGACATTGCAAGTGCGGTTCAGGTTTTCGTCAATGAAGCGTTCGTAGTGACCCAAATCAAGGTCAGTTTCCGCGCCATCTGCCGTGACGAATACTTCACCATGCTGAAACGGACTCATGGTGCCGGGATCAACATTCAGATACGGGTCAAGTTTTTGCACGGCGACTTTCAAGCCCCGCGCTTTCAAAATCGTGCCGATAGCAGCGGCGGTCACACCCTTGCCAACCGAACTCACTACCCCGCCTGTGCAAAAGATATACTTGGGAGTCGCGCTCATCGTTTCCCCAAAAATACAAAACACGGCGGGTTTCCCCGCCGTATTACGTGCTGTGAGTGTAGAACTGCCTCGGTGCTGTCTTGCGCTGTCTCGCTTTTATCTGGCTTTTATCTGGCTTTTGTCTGGCGCTGGTCTGCGTTAGACGAGGCGTTCGAGATCGTCTGCGGTGCGGCGCATATCCAGAAGGATCAAGCCGAGGCGTGCGCCTTCACGCACCAGAGTGGTTAATACTGCTTCTTCCCCTACCGACATCAGGATGACAAGTCCGTCTTCACCACGAATGTAGACTTGATCCAGTTCGCCGCGCCCTAATTCCGAGGCGATGCGTTCACCAAGCGACAGCATTGCGGCAGACATCGCCGAGACGCGGTCTTCTTCGATGTTAGCAGGTAGCGATGATGCCATCGCCAGCCCATCGACGCTTACGACCGCCGAGGCTTCGATCTCTGGAGTTGTGGCTTGCAGATCACGTAGCCGATCAACCATCAACTCTGTCCGCGATTTTACCATGAGATGCTGCTCCTGTTCGGGGGTCGATACTGTCTCAATTATTATACAGAAGCGAGGTCAAACGGCAAGTTGGTTTCGACAATGGTTTCGTTAATCGACTTCGTTGATCGACTTCGTTAATGGACTTCGTTAATCGACTTCGTTAATGGACAAGACGATCTGCTAACGTGACGAGATCGTTGGGGCTAACTGGCTTAACCAACAGCAAGTCGGCATAAGCCGCTTCGGGCATACGCTCAACCATCACATTACCGCTCACCAGTATCACCTGTACACGCTTTAACACCGCCGATTCGCGGATATACTTGAGCAAGTCTAATCCGCTGACATACGGCATGTTGACATCCAAAATCAGAATATCGGGCAGATGAATGTTCAAGAGATTTAGCGCCTGTCGTCCATCTTCCACCGCGTAAACTTGATAACCTCGTTTGCGAAACACGGCGCTGAACAAGATGCGAAGGTCTTCATTATCTTCTGCAATCATGACTGACTTCACAACAATTTCCTCAGGGCGCATAGTAGCATTCATCAACATCTAAAATCCACTGTTTAAAAAGCGATATAAAAATAGAATAACTAACCTTACCATTAATTACATCAAACGGACGGGTAGTTTTTGCCAGCACATCAGCCTAGTCAAACGACTAGTTGAGTTTACATGTGTCCTCAACCCCTCTCCTTTTTCGGTTGAGGACAGGGCTGTTTAGCGGGCTTACAGGCTTTTAGGGTAGGCGGAGGCTTTAGCCTCTGGTGGCTGCGATAAATCATTCTTTTCTCCCCTCTCCTTTTTCGGAGAGGGGTTGGGGGTGAGGCTGTCTAGTTCGGGATAATTTTGTTCTGGTGGGCAATAGAGACCGCTTCCGTGCGGGTAGAAGCGCCCAATTTGCCTAGGATACTACTCACATGGAATTTGATGGTCGATGCGCTGACCGTCAT
>JBBQRJ010000281.1:0-6453 GCA_038214955.1 Aggregatilineales bacterium
CGTTGGTTGCGTTGGGGTCAAGGTCTACGAGGTCGAATAGGGCAGAGATCGGGACGCCTGTATATTCGGCGGTGTCGATGCTGCGGCGATCCGTACAGATGAGGCTCACCGAGAGAGTCACTGTCGGCTGCCGCAAGAGATCGTTATAGGAGAGAATCAGCGGGTGGCGTACTAACCCACCGATAGAGAACGCCCAAACATCTTTGTTGATGGCGGGGATGAGGCGAATCCGTTGATTCGTCGGCATCAGGCGCGTACTGTGTTGACCGCCGCTTCGACGCATTTAGCGCCACTGCTGCCGATGATCGCGCCGTGACGAACGCCCGTCGGAATTTCCACACGGTCACCCGCACGCAGTTTTACGCTTTTGTTGCTATCGGGGAGGGTGATTTCAATCGTTCCCTCAACCACATACATGACTTTGGTATAACCATGTGAACGCACGGCGTAACGTTGATTTGGCGTGTTTTCCCAAGCATAAGGGCGCAACCCTTCTTTTTGCATCTGTCGTGTAATACTCGACAATGTAGGGTGTTGACTCCCGCTCCAACGAATGACACGCACAGCTTCTTGTTCGATAGCCATAAAATTTAACGGCAGGGGACACGCGGTTTCAACCGTGTGCGGAATGCCGTATTTACTCCTTTCGTTCAACATCGACGTTAGTTCCCCGAAGGGAGGCAGTTTTTTGAGTTACCTCTGGAAAACTGCCAAACCTGCTCCGCTTGCGCGGGTCACGTTTGCCTCGCCCATGTTATTTCGGCTTGTCGCGCTCAACACACTAGCTTAGACCCTCAGCCTGTTTAATGTTGAACGATAGAGCTACAGACTGGCACGCATCTGTAGGTATCATGACCGAGATAACGTAACCCCGTCAGTCTTGCGACTGGTGGCTGAGGCTGGTCAACATGAGCCTGCATCACTACAAGCTCCCGGTTTTAACCGGGGGTCGCTGACGTCTACCCTCTTTATGACGGATGATTTCAATTCATTCTAACGGACATTGAGTTTTTTTTCCAAGACCCAACATGGCTCGTGTACATGACGTACCTTGCCTTCGTGATCAAGATAACTCCAATCGCCGTCATCTTCCGTAAAAACTCGGTAACCCATGCGCTCGTATAGGCGGCGTGCGCGGGGATTTTCCTTCGCGGCTGCAATCGTTGTCCAGCCAAAACCGAGTTCTTTCACCATTTCTTCCGCTTCTTCAATCAAGCGAGAGCCGATTCCCTTGCCGCGAAACATTTCCATCACGCGCAGCGAGTAGAAGTACGCCCGCGCCCGATTATCCCAAAAGTTACGTTCACCGTTGTTCAACTGGATGAACACATGACCAATAGGGAAGTCGGCACAGTCTGCGACTAGCATGAGGCGTCGGCGCTGTTCTTGCTCATTGAAGGTGCGCCGAAAGACTGTGCGAAAGTGGCTGTATTGCCCATACCATTCCAATTTTGATAGATCGGCGCGCGTTGCCAACCGGAAAGTGAGTTCTAGCTGAACCGGGAATGTTGACCTATTCAGTCCCGTCATTCTGAATCAACTCCTTGAGCAGTTGATCTTCCTGCTCATCCGTCGTGATTACGCCGTCCAGTCGGGCGGTACGCAGCCGCGCAAGGATTGCGCCATAGCGCGGACCCGGCTTGATGCCGAGCCGTTGCAGCATATACCCGTCCGTTTTCGGGCGAATATGCCGCCACGTTTCAACATACCGCTGAATCGCCTCCCGCGCTAGGGTGTCCTCTAAAATCAGCCACGCGGCGAACAGCGCCATTTCGGATATGCCCTCCAACCGTGCGGTGATCCGACTCGGCTTGGTTTCGGTCATGGGGTAGTGGATTAATTTGTTGGTTTCGAGAATGCTCTCCACCATTGCCCCGCTAAATAACAGACGTTCCATCACATCCATCACGTTTGGGACATCGGTGAACAGTAAATGCCATGATACCTCCGCCACATCGACAATGGGTTTCATGGTTTTGAGCGGTTCAGCGCCTCGCGCCCGATTCATACGCGGCACAATTTGATCGGTCAAGCGAAAGTTAGGGTGAATCGCTTCTAAAATGCCGCGCTGCTGCAACAACAAGAAACTGAGTTCAGGATCGCGTTCTTTGAGCAGGAGAGTCAATTCGTTGCGGAGTCGCTCGCCCGTGATTCGTCTTAGCATGGGCAGCGCCGTCTGAATGAGTTCTGTGGTACGCGCTTCGATAGTGAATCCAAGCCGCCGCTCAAAGCGCACAGCGCGTAATACCCGCGTCGGGTCATCGACAAATGAGAGCGTATGCAAAGCACGAATACGACCCGCCATGAGGTCAGGGATTCCGCCGTAAAAGTCGAGGATGCGCCCCGATACCGGACTCAACTGTACCGCCAGCGTATTGATCGTGAAGTCGCGCCGCCCTAAATCCAGCTTGATTGAACTGTTGTACACCGTGGGTAGGGCAGTTGGATATTCGTAGAACTCGCTGCGGGAAGTCGAAAAATCAACGTGAGAGGGAAGGTCGGTGTTCATAGCGCCTGAATGCCATTTCGCCGTCCCAAACGGGCGAAAAGCGGTCATGTGTCCACCCAGACGCGCCGTTAAGCCTTCTGCAAAGCGAATCGCGTCTCCTTCCACCACGAAATCAATATCGAGGTTGCGCCGCCTCAGCAGCAAATCGCGCACGACTCCGCCCACGAGATACAGCTTGACCTCGCGTTCCTGTGCATAGGCGGCGATTTGCTCGATTAACGCGGCGACGGAATCACCGAGGACGGCGCGGAATTGTTCCGGCGTGACCTGTTCGGCGTCGGGTTCATGGGTCGTGGGGTGAGTCTTCGCCCAATGCTTGATCAAGTCGGTGCGCGTGATGATCCCGATCAGCTTGCCCGCATGATCGACAACGGGGATTTGCCCCCACCCACTTTCGACCATCTTTTGTTCCAACAGCGTCACCGAGTCGGACGGCTGTAACGTGATTTCGCCGCTCGACATAATTTCGCTCACGTTGAGCGATCCCAAGCCGTGTTCGGCGGCGCGATCCGCATCTCGCCGCGTGAGCAAGCCGACGATCTTCCCGCCTTCCACCACCGGAAACCCTTCATGTCCTATCCGGCGCATCCTTCGGATGACATCATCCAATTTGGCAGTTGAATCTAGCGTTTGCACACCCTGCGACATGAGGTCAGACACGCGGACGGCGGGTTGAACATTCAGGGCGATTTGCTCCCACAGCGCGTCAAGGGCTTGGATGCGGGTCATGTTACGCACCGTTGATGCGGCGGCGCGTTCATGACCACCGCCGCCGAAATGTCGCGCAATTTCGCCCACATTGATCGCGTCCTCAGTTGAACGGCATACCAACTGTAACGACTTGGGCATTTCAATCAGCAGAAACAGCGCCGCCGGATCAAGCGTATCGCGCAATTTGTGCGCGACTCCGCTCAATTCGGGCAAATAATGATCCAGCGCCATCGACCCTACGAGAATCGGGTAGCCCTGTATTTTGCGGCTCTCCATCGAGGCGACCAGCATTTCAAACAGCGCCATTTGCTCCTCGTTGAGCGGCGGATCAAGGTAGCGGCGCACATTGTCCAGCACAAACCCCTGTTCCAGCAGCCACGCGGCGGCGCGAATATCACGCGGGGAAGTGGGGCGGTAAGTGAGCGATCCGGTGTCCTCGTAAACGCCCAACGCCAGCAGAGTCGCTTCAAGCGAATTGAGCGTGATGCCGGCGGCTTGCAGTTTTTCGATCAATAGGGTGGTATTCGCGCCGATCACTTCGCCTTCAAACGTTTCATAAGGCTCAAGTTCACGGGTGAGCGGGTGATGATCGATGATGTGGATCGGCGTTTTGGGCTTGATCCCGCGAATGCGTTCTGGCGGGCGGTTGGTATCGACCAGCGTCACCTGTGTCACCTTACCCGCCTGATAATCGTCATAGGCGACAAAAGGCAGTCCGCTGCGGTAAAGCGCCAGAAATCGCTCAACGTTGCGGTTCAGTCGCTGCGGCAGGATGGCAGTCGCATCAGGGTAGAGTTTATGCGCTCCAAGCAGCGATGCAACAGCATCAAAGTCAGCATTGTCGTGACACAAAATGAGGTGCATGAAACGGCTCGATTCAAAATACGGTAGGACGCGATTCATGATCGCGTCCCTACAGAATACCGTATTTTACTGTAAGAGGCGCGGTGGCAGCGGCACACCGTTGTTGCTTGTTTCTAGGGGGACGCCGGGAGCGATCCAATAGCTGATAGGAACGCTGAACAGGGGAATGCGTGTTGACAAGCTCCCATAAGCCCCCAGCGCGACAAGGGCGTCTGGCGCATCGACTGGCACGATTTCCGCGTTGATCCCCGCTTCACGCAGACGAGCGGCGAACGCTTCAATTCCCGGCGCGTAGATGCTGGTGATCTTCAAGTCAAAGCCATCGGGGTAGCCCGCGCTGGCGAGGTCGGCACGTAGATCACCGACTGGCTCATCTTTGAGAATTTGCAAGCCGGGGAGGTCTAACCCTGCCACCAGTTCGGAGGGAACAGCGGCACGCCGGATGATGGCTTGCACATCAGGATTATCGAGCGGCGGCACATCCATACGCATGATGAGCGAGACTGTATAATCACGGATGGAACGTTCTGCGCCGGGATAATCTCCGAATGCCACCGCGTAATCGAACTGGATACCGACGCCTTGCAAGGTAGGCGGCGCATCCAAATAGATGACATCGGCAAAGGGTTCAATATTCACGATGTCAATCAGCAACCCGGCGGCGTTGGGCGCAATGGCGTACCGAATTGTCCGCACCGGAGCGGTAGAGATAGCGGCGGGCTGCGTCGGTTCAATGATGACGGGGAGCGGTGTAGGCGTCGGTTCACATGCGGCGATGAACATCACCGCCGTGATCATAAGCAAAGCAAATTGTTTAAGCACCAGACATCATCCAGGGACCTACTATTTCACGCTGTAACATGCTGAAAGAGGTTGTCGCGTTGAAGAAGCACAGGATAGAGAAGGCGATTGCCGCGTTGCGATCATCACGCCCACGCAGCAGGGTAAACAAACCGGGCATGATCACGATGAGCCACGACATATACAGAAAATAAGTCGTAATGCGCGGCGGACGCAAACCTGTGGCAGTCATAATGATGCCAACCACGAGAATGATCGCCGCTAGGAGGGTGATCGTCGCCACCGACCCCCAAAAGTTACCGGAGATCGGTTGGCTTCGCATTGCCATTGACGCACTCCATATGCCGAGAAATACCGAGAATAGGATGTGTGCGTTAAACAAAATGTTGTGAATGTCGTTCACGATTAGCCCAGCAGGTGAAGCTGTACGATCAACGATTCGATCATCCATACCACGATTACACAGTTGACCACGACGAGCGCCTGTGACTGCAATCCGCCGCTGACATCCACCACCACGCCGCCACCACCGCGCATATCGGTTTGTGAGCGGAATAACATGCTGACAGGCAAGCTGACGATCAAGACCAAGCCGAGCCACAGCGGGAACACCCCCTGCATGATTGCCGCCAGCAAGCACACGCCCGCCAGCCCAACCGCCAGATACATGGCGCGGCGCGTGTTGATTTCACCCAGAATGATCGCGGTGTTGTTCAAACCTGCCGCTTTGTCCATGTCGTAATCGCGCAGTTGGTTGTAAAGCTGTCCGTACACGGAGACGAGAGTCGCCGCCGCTGCTACAAACCACACGATTCCCGGCGCAGAGTGATAGACGAAATAACCCGCCAACAGCAGCAAACCGCTCAACATGAGCGAGTGCGACACAATGTCGGTCACGGGCCACGCCTTGAGGCGCACAGGACGCCATGAATACAGATGCGAGAGTAATAGGGTTGCCAAACCAATCAGGAGCGCCCACCCGCCGCCGAGTGCGTAAAGAACGAGAGTCACAGCGGCGACCAGACGACAGGCAGCGTAACCCATACGCACACCAATGCGTCCGCTGGTGATGGGGTTGCGGGCGGCGCGGGCGGGGTCACGCGCATCGTCGGGAGCATCTTCAATATCATTAATCATAAAAGCATAAGCAACGGCGAGGATGTTTGCCAGCGTCACGGCGACTAAACGCCAATCCAAGTCTATGCCATTGGGACGTGCTGCCAGCAGTCCGCCTAGTAAGGTCAGCGGGACGACAAATGGCACATATTCTTGCCAACGGGTTAACTGAATAAGACCTCGAATTTGGTCAATGAACGTCGCTTTGTTCAAACTTCCCCTCCTAAATAAAACCTTGCTGAATGTTCGCTAAACATAACACGAGAAACGGAATTGTGTTACGCTACGGACAAATTGTAATATAAATACGCAGTCTATCAACCGTAAGTTACCAAAAGGGGACTCATGTTCCGTCTTTACCCCGTGATTCTGATTTTTCTGGCAGCTTGTTCGCTCAACCCCGCGCAGGTGGACGCGATTCCGCCCACCGCGACGACTGTCCGCGTGATTCA
>JBBQRJ010000282.1:0-6446 GCA_038214955.1 Aggregatilineales bacterium
CGCCCACGCCAATGGCAACCTTCACGCCAACTGTTACGCCATCCCGAACCGCAACACCAACCTTTACGCGAACACCTACGCCGCTTCCTGCAAACATGAATCGGCTGCGACTCGCCGCGTTGTGTTCACCCGACCCCGCCACCTATCGCGTGTGGCGCGTGACGAATCCCAACCCGTACCCTATCCCGTTCACATGGGACACGCACAACGGCGGGCAAACGGGCGCGGGGATTGTGCCAACCGCCAACGGGAACATCGACGGGGAAATAACCTTCACGACGCAAACGACCTCTGGCACGAACCAGGTGCGTATCTATGTCAACGGGGATCGGCAGGATACGAAAGCCAGCGGACCCGTCGCTGCTAGAGGAGGGTGGGGCGATCCAGCGCGGATCGCCCCCTGTTCTCACACCGCTGACGGCAGTTTATCGCCGAGTTGTAACTGCAAATATGCCAGTGATCGATGTGCTGCCGCCCGCACTTCTTCGCGCCCGTCACGCAACGCCATATACAGTGATTTGATCGTGTTGACCAAACCCAACTGCCCCAGATTGAGCGCCGCGATGGACTTGATCTCCGGGTCGCCGTCCTGCAAAGCGCGTAACAACATCTGGACTGCGCCATCACCCGACGGCAGTTGCTCACCTTTGCGGGCTGCCCACTGTTGAAGCCATTCAATCGATTCCGGTTTCGGGTAAGCGGTTGTCGGGGTCGTCACCTTGCCATATTGAATCTCTTGAAACGCCTCTTGCGCGGCAGAACGTACATACCACTGCTCATCCTCAAGGAAGGCGCGGTAAATGGCGATCAATGCCCATGTGGTACGAATGCGGCGCAGCCCGAAGATTGCGGCGCGGCGCAGCAGCATATCCGGCGCGTTTGCACCCTCAAACAGCATTTCGTAGCCATCACGGGGCAGGGCGGCGAACGCTTCTGCCATTGCGCGGCGCAGCGGCTCTGATCCGGTCACAAAGGCGCTGACCATCGCTTCGAGCGCGTCATCGCTGCCCAACGAGCCGAGCGCCATGCCCGCCGTGAGCTGTACATCCTCATCTTGATCGTTCAGCAAAGGCAGCAAATCCCGTTGACCTTCGGGGTCTGCTAATGCGCCTAAACCGAGACAGCCCAACCGCCGGATAATGGGGTCGGCGCTGCGAACCGCGAGTCGGAAGGCGACGAGCGTGTTTTTATCGCGGGTGTCGATCAGTGCGGCGGCGGCGCGTTCGCGGATCAACGGGTATTGGTTGGGCTGTGTGAGCAGCGTCCCCAACTGCTTGATCATCGCGCCGCGCCATTGTGCATCAATGGGTGCATAGGCAAGCCAGCGTGACATATCGATCAGATTATCGTTGAGCAGATCAGGCGCGGCTTTCATGCGCTCCGCCACGATGCGATCTAACTTGATATGAAGGGCGCTGTAGGCAATCGCTTGCTGCCACGCATAGAGATTCAGCTTGGCGGGAATATCTTCGGCTCTCAGGTTCAAGCTGGCGAGATATGACGCGATCATGGAGGAACGGAAGGTATAGCGATCCCCTTTCCAGTGGATCAGTACGCCGTTGCGTGCCATTGTTCCGAGCAACCGTGCTTGTACGGTAGTTTCGCCAGCGTCTTTGTCGTTCGATTTACCGCGTTTGCGACTCGGTTTCGCCTCTGGTTCGGGCGCGGCTTCCTCGCTTGAGTTTTCGCTAGGTTCGTCCGTGATTTCAGTCGTGCCAAGTGACAGGGCTTGCAAACGACCCGCCGTGATGTAGCCCTCGTCAAGCTGGAGCGCGGCGAGGGGCGCGATTTGCGGGATGAGTTCAGCGGCAATTTTATGCCGTTTAAGATAGGCGCGAATCCAACCTTCAGCGCCAAGCGATTCGGTATCATCGGCATACGCTGCCCAAATCTTGAGCGTTGCTTCCAGCGTAGAGAGGGCGCGGCTGTTGACGCGGGCGCGTGTTTGGAGTTCTTCATCGGGCTTGCTGGCACGACGTTTCCCCATGCGGCGCGAGGTTTGCACCCACGACTCCGCCCAACGTGCGGCGGCGCGTTCCATATCCAGATCGCTCCACGGACGCAAGAACACGGGCGTAAAGCCGACGCGAGTCAGCGTGCCGTAACCCTCAGCGGGACCCACCACCACGAAAAAGTTATTTTTGTATTCTTTTAACATTCCGGTGAGCCACGAAAGCGCCGCCGGACGTTCACTCTCTGGCAAATCATCAAAGCCATCAATCAGGAGCAAAACCTGCCCCTTGTTGAGTCGGCTGTACAGGTGACGCGGAATCGTGCTGGCGGTTACACGCCGGACGGTATGCTGTACGGCGCGGACAATGAGTTCGGCGGGGTCAGCTTCTTGACCATGTTCGGGGCTTTGCAAATCCAGATCAGACAAATGCAGGTAGAGCGGCATCAAGCGACGGAACAACGGCAGTTGAGCTTTCGTCTGCTCGTCAGTTTGGGCGTCGTAGGTGAGTCCCTGTTCGGTAGCGAGTCGTTCTTTCGCCCGCTGTTCGATCAAGATTCGTTCTTTGACACGCACAGCGCGGTCTTTCTCTCCAAGTTGGGCTTCGGCATCATCCAACCGCGTTTGAACTTTGTCGGGCGGCGGGACAAAGCGCACCCGATTCAGCGCGTGCAATGCAATCGCCTGTAACGCCGTCGTGCGTCCGCTTCCCGGTGTGCCAAGCAGGGCAATGGCACGATCACCGAGTGAGAGATCATCAATAGCTAAGGTTTGCACTTGATACGGTGCATGTAAGTACGGGTGATCGTGTATAGTGGGTATAACGTGGTAAATGTTGTAACCGCCATCATCTACGGGGCTGGCGAATTCCGGCGCGGGGAGAAAACGCGGTTCGATCAACACTTCAGAGAGTTTGACGTATTCGCCCGCGATGTGCGCGGTTTCGCATCGCTCAATCAGATCGGTAATATAGCGACTGTCGGCGCTGCGCGTGGCAGAGCTTTGAACCGTTTTCGCGCTTTGTCCTGCTGATTCTCGCAGTGCTTTGAGCTGATGGCGTGAACGATAGATCACATAGGCGCTTAGCCAACCCGCCAGCACACCAATGCCAAAATTCTGACCGTTAAACTCCATTGACAATCCTCCTCATGACAGCCAGTCTCCCTGATTGTAACGGATGAACGGTTTTGTACGTATTGAGTTTAAGAAATTTGCGGGGATTCCTTGCGATCATCAAACACTAGATAAGTCTACAATGGGATCATGCAGCGTGTGCCATAAATGCGGTATATTTTCGTGGGGGGAACATCGTGCCTCAAGTTACGTGGTCTGAACCCACATCGATTAGGATAAATTCGATGCAATCACGACAAGCTGTCTACATCATCGCCTCAGAGTGGCGCTGGGTGATCGTCGTCGGCAGTGCTTTAGTTCTGCTGACGTTCGCGCCGCTTCTTTGGGTCGCTTTGACGGGGACATCGGAGTGGCAGTTCATGGGTGCGCTGCATAATTATCTCGATGGTGCAACGTATCTCTCGAAAATTGTGCAGGGGCAGCGCGGTAACTGGTTGATCTTTTTCCAGCATACGCCCGAACGGTTTGCCGGCGCGCTCATTCAGGTGATCTACCCGCTGTTGGGTCATGTGGCACGGGTGATCAGCGTGCCGCCTATCGTGATTTTTCATGTCGCACGGGTTGGCGCATCGTTATTTATGTATGTCGCCCTGTATCAATTTGCGGCGGCAGTGTGGACGAAGATTCGGGCGCGGCGCATCTTTTTTGTGATTGTGGCTGTCGGCGCGGGTTTGGGATGGTTATTTGTCCCGCTCACACAGGATGTGAGTTTCCCCGACATCAGCGTTCCCGAAATCTTTCCGTTATATGGCACTTACGTCAACGTGCATTTCCCGCTGACGATTGCCTGTCTTGCACTGCTGGCAGCCTATTTTATCGCGGCATTTCGACCCGGTGCCGATGAAGACCCTTCAATTGATCAAGCCGTGACCGTCATTGCCGTCCTTAGTTTTGTTCTGGCGCTGCTGTACCCCCATGCGTTAGTTCCTATAGGCGCGGCGGTGGGGATATTCGCGCTGTTCGAGTGGCGCGATAAACGTTACCTGTCCCCACGTTTGATCCGGTGGGTTCTGGCACTCGTGCTGCCTGCGTTGCCAATAGCTGCGTATTACGTGCTGGTGGTGACGTATAACCCCGGCATGGCAGAATGGAATCGCCAGAATGTGAATCTTGCGCCGTCCCTGCCTGTGCTGTTGATCGGGTTTGGACTTCCCCTGTTGATCGCGTTACCGGGCATCATTCGCGGGTTGATCCGCTTTGAGCGAGATGGCGATAGGATCATGATCCTGTGGTTGATCGCCATGTTGATCGTGATGTATTTGCCAACCGGGGCGGGGCGGCGCTTCTCTGTCGGCATGATGATTCCTATCGCCTATTTTGCGACGCGGGCAGTCGAAGACGTGTGGCTTGGACATATCAGCCGCCGCTTGCGCTCGTATGTATTCGCGCTCATCATCCCCCTGATTGCCGTGAGTCAGATATTTGTGTTGTTCCTGCCGATTCTGCCTGTTGTGGGCGGGAATCCTGCCAACGCCGTAGGAATCTTCCTAGAACGCGACTACATCGCGGCGTACCAATGGCTGAACACGCGCAGTTCAACCAATGATGTTGTGCTGGCGTCTCCCGTAGTGAGCGCGTGGATTCCCGGTTGGGCAGAGGCACGAGTTGTCTACGGTCATCCCTATGAAACGCTCGATGCCGCCGTGAAACTTCAACAGGTCACGGACTGGTATACGGGCGCGGCGGACTGTACCGCCATGCTCGATCAATACGATGTGCGCTATATCGTCTACGGCTTGGAAGAAGCGAAAATCGGGGATGCGCCGTGCCGCGCTCAACTGACCGCCGTCGCGCAGTTCGGTGATGTCATCATTTATGCGCGTTGAGTCCCCTTTGCAAGCAGATCAGGCGGTGAACGAGTCGCGGCGGGTCAAACTGCTGCTGATCGCGTTGGTCGCCGCCTTCTTGATCTTCATGGGGATTCAACCGCTTGGTTTGCCCTATACACCGGGGGCGCGATTCTCTGATGCGTCAACCTCACATTGGGGCGCGGCGCTGTTCCTACAGCGATCTGTCATGCGCGATCACGAGTTCCCGTTCTGGCGTGATACGATCCTCGGCGGTCAGCCATTCGCCGCCAATCCGCTGAACAAAACCGCTTATCCGCTTCAATGGTTGGCGTTGATTTTGCCGCCCGCGCTCCATATCAATGTGATGATCGCGCTGCACCTGTTGATCGCGGGCGTCGGCATGTGGTTGTTGATGCGCTCGTTAGGACTCAGCGTGTGGTCAGCGGGTGTCAGCGTGATCGCTTACGTGCTGTCGCCGCGCATGGTCGCGCACACAGGCGCGGGTCATATCGACATTGTGTACGCGATGGCGTGGCTTCCGTGTGTGCTGTGGGCGATTCGCCGCGCCGCACAGGGATCACAGCGCGGCTTGTGGGCGACGGGTGTATTCGCGGGCTTGATGTTCCTCGCAGATATTCGTCTCAGCTTGTTCGGGTTGGTGCTGGCGGCAGCGTATGGGGTGGTTGAGGTGTACCGAAACCCCACCCCCGCGAATGACGTTCGTAGGGACGCCATACATGGCGTCCGTGAAGATCAATCCACACAAACGGACGCGATATATCGCGTCCCTACGGAATCAAATGTAAATGAACCCAAAAGGACGAAGCATACCGCGCCCCTACAACAGAAATTCGGACGCATTCTCCGGTTTACCTTCCCCGCCATCCTCTTTCTGCTGATCGCCTCTGCTGTGATTGTCCCGCTCTGGGCATGGAGTGGGGCGCTCACCCGTTCCGCCTTGACCGCCGCTGATGCGGGCGTGTTCTCGCTGCAATCCGCCTATTTGCTAGGGGTGGTCATTCCACAAAATCACGGCAATGTCGAAGTGCTGACCTATTTGGGGATCGTCCCGTTCATCCTCGCGGTGATCGGCGCGGTGACAGCGCGGCGGCGGGCGCTGTTCTGGTTGATTGCCGCCTTGATCGCCGTGCTGTATGCGTTGGGGTCGAACGGATTTTTGTGGAACATTCTCACGCAGATCGCACCGATCCTGTTGTGGTTTCGTGTGCCATCCCGCGCATGGTTGATCGTCGTGTTGGTGATCGCGCTGCTGGCTGGATATGGCGCGGAAAAGCTCAAAGCGCCGCCGCTGCGACTCGCCGCAATTCTGATCATCGCGCTCGAATTGGCGCTGACAGGGCGATCATGGCTCGAATGGCGCGGCGAGGACACTTGGCTGCCCACCTCACAACGCGCAATTGCCGAACGTTTGATCGCAGATGGTGTTTATCGCGTGTACTCTCCAACCTACAGCCTTGAACAGCAGGTCGCAGAATGGTACGAAATCAAGCTGTTCTATGGTGTCGATCCGTTTCAACTACGGGACAACATTAAGGGGATACACCGTGTGG
>JBBQRJ010000283.1:0-6426 GCA_038214955.1 Aggregatilineales bacterium
TTACAAATCGTTGTATTCGATCCTAGCGAACTCCCTGTTTCCGACGTTCAAGAACGTACAGGCGTTTTACATCGACCAGAACGCAGCGCCGCCGATTGTGGGGGTGCAAGGTGACGCGATCCCCGTGATCGAAATGCTGGCAGGTTACATTACGCCCTATGTCGCCTCACGCGGGGGCGAACCCGCCGAAGTCGAGCTGGTGGGCTTAATGGATATTGTGATGGAAGAACTTGAGGCGGGCGATCTGCCACGTGACGCCTATCGCGCAATCCGCGATAACAGCGCCTCTATGATCCGCCAAATCTTGATCGGCTATGTGCGCCAGATTCCGCTCACACCCGCGCTGCGTCCTGTGTTCGGGGAGTCGACTGAACCGATGCCGCCGCAAGCCCCGCCGCGCCTTGACACGACTCAAACTGCGCCGTCCTCCAACACACAGACGATTGCACAGCCGCCGCCCTTTATGCAGCCGCCTACTATATTGCCCGAAGAAGATCGCATCAACATTGCGCCGCCGCCGACTCAACTGCCCGAAGAACCGATGTTCAGACCCGACAGCATTCCCGTATTCTTTGACGCGGGCAAGCGGGGCAATCGTCCGCCGCCCCCGCTCCCAAGACTGCCAGAGGAATAAAGATGGTGGAACAAGAGAAAATCCGTGTGTCTGAGGATGAGTATATGGAACATTACGCCCACGATTTTTACGAGTGGGTAGACGGAGAACTCATCAATCTCAGAGAGGGAAATTCGGACATGTCGCCTATTTCTTTGCCGCATGACAGCCTGCAAGATTATTTGCGTGATTGGCTCAAGATTTACCTGCAAATGAATCCGATTGGTCGTGTTGTCGGTTCGCCGTTCTCCATGCGTTTGCATAAGATTTCTTATCGTGAACCCGATCTACAGGTGATTCTTAAAACAAGTCCCGGTCAACTCACAGAGACGGGGATGATCGGCGCGGCGGATATTTGCATCGAGATCGTATCGCCGGAAAGCGTCGAGCGGGATTATGTCGATAAGTTGAGAGAATATGAAAAGGGCGGCGTGCGCGAATATTGGATTTTTGATCTTAAGCGCAAAGACTCGCAGTTTTACCGACTCAATGAGGACAACACCTATACACACATTCTCCCTGATGCGGAAGGGAATTACAGCACGCCCCTACTGCCCCGCTTTAAACTGCATTTACCCACACTATGGGCAGATGAACCGCCAGATACGGCAGCGATTGTGGATGCAGTGCGGACAATGTTAGCAAAAGAATCATCCTAATGAGGAGTTATCGCGTGAAACGACTAATCCCCTTGATCGGTGTCCTGTTCGCCCTGTTGATCAGCGCGGGCATGTTTGCTACTTCTGCCCAACAACTGCCTCCGCCCACCTTACCGCCAATTGCATCCCCAACGTTTGACCCGACGTTTGCGGTTGTCCCCACTGCGACGATTGACCCCGCCTTACTGCCTACGCCTGACGCCGCGCAACCCACTAGCTCTGCGCCTGTGTTGAGCAACGCTGATACCGAAGCACTACCGCTGCTGTTACGCGCTCGCAACGACCTCGAACTCATAGCGGATCAAGCATTAGGCGCACCGCAGCGTCCGAATGGGTGGAATGGCAGCGTCGATGTGACAAATCCTCAGCTTGGGCTGCTCGTGCGCTACGATCTCGAACTGCTGGCGGGGACTCTGTTGGGTCCGGATGCACGCCCTGAGGGGTGGTTTGGCGGCGTGGTGAGCGTTCCGCTGGCGTTTGCCCGCGACATCCGTCACGACCTCGAAATTTTGACCGATGGCATTGTAGGCACATCGACTATTCGTCCGGCAGGTTGGCAGGGTGACGATCCCCTGATGCGCTGTGACCGTGTGACTCAGGCGCTCATCGTCATGCTCGATCAAGATGGTTACGGCATCAACGCCGACTTTAGCGAGGTGGGCTACTGCGAACGAATCAGCGTGCAAATCTCGCAGTTTGTAGAGCGAGAAGTGTTGCAACCGCCGCCCGCACCTATCACCATTGACGAGATCGATACGTTCAACGCGAATCAGCCTTTCCGGGTGGAAAGCCCGTTCACGGTTTCGTTTCTTGATCGGGCTGCAATCCGCCGCGCCGGAGTCATCCCCGAAGGGACAGGCTTCACGGCACTTTCGCGCAGCGGCTTCGGCTTCTCGAATATGATGCTGGTGGAAGGCAACGGCTTCCGCGTGTTCGTGGATTACCTCACGACGCCGCTCACCACTGACCAGTTTAACTCGCTGCCCGAAATGCCTTCGGGTGTGCAGTTGACCACCTGTAACGCCATCTGGTGCGAATAGAGACACTCAGCCTCACCCCCAACCCCTCTCCCAAGGGAGAGGGGGGTTTACCCCGCTGGCGTCGCCGTGAACGTAGGACGGAGCGTGCGCGTTGGGCGCGGAGTCGCGGTTCGCGTTCCGGTGATGGTCGGCGTGGGGGTGGGCGCAAGCGTTGGGGGTAGGACTGCCGTCGGGACAATGATTTCCTGATACAGGTTATCGACGTTGAACGTGACCGCACAGCTAAACGCGCCGCGCTCACCCCAACCGGAAACCCCGCCCGACAATTGGACACGCAGCCATTGACCGCTCGAAGTACGTGCATTGACTGTGATGGTTGTGCCAGCGCGAATCGTGCCGATCACCTGTCCCGATGTGTCGGGGTTGTTGTACAGGGTGATGTCTCCGGCGGCGGTGGTACACTGCGGGTCGATCACATCGAGCGCGAGGGTTTGCTCTAAGGTCGTGCTGTCCGTGCCTTGCGCGATCAACGTAATGGTGATTGGGTCAGCCGTGACGGGAATCCCTGTAATGCTCAACTGATCCGCCGCGCCAAACAGGGTTTCAATCACTTGAGTCGTGAAGAAGCCTTCTAGCCCCACAAGTTGCACGCTTGACGCCGCTGGCACATTCCAACTGATCGTGATGGTCTGGTTGACGTAGCGCACCAGCGGATCGGGTTGATACTCGAACGTCACGACGCGCAGGGGGATAAAGATTTCGACTTCTTGCGCGGCTTCGACCTGTCGACTGCCGCTGCTGGCGATCAAACTGACGGTCATCACGCCGGGGGCAAGCGAGGTTGTGTCAATTTGTGTGCCGCCCGCGCCCGGTTCAGGGTTGAGGATTTGCGTACCGTTCACGGCGACTGCCAGCGTATCGGCATTGGTCACCGTCCACACCAGCGCCAGCGGTTCGCCCTGTGCGATGCGCGTGCCATTCACGTTGAACTGCACAATCTCCGGGTTGACCGCCACTGGACGCAGCAGAATCAGCAAACCGATCAGCACGATGGCGATCAATGCCGCGCCGACTCCGCCGATGGCAAAAACTGACCACGCGGGCAGCGGCGGCTTTTCATCGACATAAGCGCGGGCAGACACTAGAAAACCGGACGGATCGCCGGAACGCGCTAGGATGTCAAAGCTGTGCTGGCGCGGATCACCAAACAGGCGCGTATTTTTAGCATGGGCTTCCCCCTGTACGACCAACCGCTGACCGGGGGCGAGTTCTGCCCGCGAGGGCGTCAGTGTGATGACGAGTCCGCTGTTGAGGGCGCGTCCGGTGAGGGTCATGGGGAGCGGGGCGCTGCCTTGATTATGCAGAAACAGGCGGAATCGTTCCCCTGCTTTCAAGCGATTCTTGTCTATTGCCATGCCAAAACCGCCATAGGGCAGCACAAGCAGATTCACACTGCCGCGTAAGATGGTTTCGGGTTGGCTTTTGCGGCGCACGGCAATTTGTACGTTGTAATCACCGGGGCGGCTGTCACTGCGCCGCAGCGGTTTAAAACTCAAGGTGATGTCTGCGTTTTTTCCCGCCGCGACTTCAAGTTCGGGCTTGTCGATACGCACCCATTCACGCGGTAAACCCGTGATCTCGATGGTGAAACGTTCCGGTTTATCACTCAGGTTGGTCACGCTGATGCGCGTAGAAATGTGTGCGCCGGGGGCAACACTCTGGTACGAATCTGCAATTTCGATGAAGAAATTCACATCCGGCAGTTCGACGCGCTGAGTCGTTTCTTCGGGAACTTCAATGGGGCGGGTGGGGCTGTCGTCCATCGTGGCGTAGATCATCCGCAAATCGCCGATGAAGATTTCTTCGCCGCCGACCAATTCATGCGCGGTGTTCGCTTCCAGCCTCACGCCTTCAACGAACGTGCCATTTTCCGACTCCATGTCGGTGATGGCTACTTTGCCACTTTTGAACGTGATATTGGCATGGTAACGCGAAAGCGTGTCATCTTCTAAGGGGATTGTATTCGCGTTGAAGCGCCCAATGGTTGTGTTCGGGTCGGTGAGCAGATATGTTTTGAACAAGCCATCTGGGAAAAAGACATCCAGTCGCCCGTATGCCATCATAAAGATCACCGCTCCTACCAAAATCAAACGCTATCTGTATTCTAGCGCGTAGGCGAAAGATTCAACAACAGCGGTGGGTGAGCGTGTGCTAAACGAGCGAAATATGATCCTCCCCACGCTGGTAGTAGGGACGCCATACATGGCGCCCGGTGTGAGAAGGTTGGGTAAATCGCGTCCCCACACCGTTGAAAACCCTTCGGTGATCAACAGGGGACTCAGTTGGTCGAGCAGATGGTGAAGTGTGGCGAGTGTACGGTTCGGCAGCAGACATACGACTTTCAATGGCAATATCGCGCTCGATGTAAACGTACATAACCTGAGTTTCGGATAGGTCTTGTTGATTCGCTTTAGCCTCACCCCCCAACCCCCTCTCCCAAAAGCAGGAGAGGGGGAGCAGAACGTTTCAGAACGGGTTTGAAAGTTACACTGTTCAGAGATGATTTAAGGGTGGGTAGTGGTTGCGGAGTAAGTGATGAAGTTCATGGTTTCGTCTGCATGGTTTCTTCCCTCCGCAAAAGAGTCTAAGGGGTGACGTTACGTCATGTGCAAGACCCAATTTTATTCGGAATTGCATCCCCTGAAACGGATAGAATCCTCAGCGTGATCGGAGTAGGATAAGTGTATGAAACCTCACCCCCCGACCCCCTCTCCGAAAAGCGAGAGGGGGAGAAAAATAAGTTTGGTGAGGTTGATACAAAGCGGACGCGATGTATCGCGTCCCTACAGGAATACAGGGGACAACTTATGCAAACCGACTCGATGTGGGAACAACTGGCAAGTCGCGATCATGCCGCTGATGGGGAATTCGTCTATGCCGTTGCCACGACGGGAGTCTACTGCCGCCCGTCGTGCAAATCACGCTTGCCCAAACGCGAAAATGTGGTCTTTTTCACGCTGCCCGCGCAAGCCGAAGGCGCGGGTTTTCGTGCCTGTAAACGATGTCACCCGCGAGAGGCACAGATCACTGACCCGCGTTTAAGCCTCGTGCAGAATGTGTGCGATCACATGCGGGCGCACGTTGATCAAAAGCTGACGCTCAAGGCGCTTGGCGATCATTTTGGCTACGAGGCGAGCTATCTTGGCGATGTGTTCAAAGCCGCGCTCGGAGTCACCCCTCATCAATACGCGCAGTTGGGAAGGCTAGATCACTTGAAAACCAGTCTTAAAAACGGCACGAATATCACCGACGCCATTTATGAAGCGGGCTTTGCATCAGCGAGTCGCGTGTATGACAGCGGCGTGATCGGTATGACACCGGGCGCGTACCGTGACGGCGGGCGCAGCGAGACGATCAGCTACACGATTGCGACCTGCACTTTAGGGGCGCTGCTGGTCGGCATGACCGAACGCGGCGTGTGCGCGGTTGGCATTTACGACGATGAACGGGCGGCAGAATTGGCGCTCGTGGGCGAGTTCCCCGCCGCGCAACTTCACCGTGAGGACGCACCCTTACAAGAAACTATCAACGCAATTCTTGATCATGTGGAAGGCACGCGCCCCGCGCTTAATCTGCCGCTGGATATTCAAGCGACGGCATTTCAGTGGCGCGTGTGGGACGAACTGCGGCGGATTCCACGCGGCGAAACGCGCACTTATTCCGAAGTCGCCGCCGCGATGGGCAGCCCGAATGCAGTTCGAGCGGTTGCATCGGCGTGTGCGAATAATCATGCCGCCATTGTAATCCCCTGTCACCGCGTGATCGGCAAGGACGGTAAGCTCACGGGCTACCGTTGGGGCGTAGATCGCAAGCGGCTTTTGCTGGAACACGAATCCGGTTAAACCTCAATATCGTAGGGACGCGCAACGGCGCGTCCTATACGCACGAAGTTAAGGGGTTTCTGCCTCAGAAAAAGTTTCGTTTGGGGGGTCGCCAGAGGCTCAAAAGGTTTGTCCGGTATTGGTTCCAAGATGAAATGGGGTCATAAGGCGGTAACGAGGTTTCTTTTAGCCTCACCCCCCAGCCCCCTCTCCCAAAAGCAGGAGAGGGGGAGACATGCATACCCAGAAAGTCCCCTCTCCGAAAAAAGGAGAGGGGATTTAGGGGTGAGGCT
>JBBQRJ010000284.1:0-6420 GCA_038214955.1 Aggregatilineales bacterium
ATATAAGTATTGCCATTATCTAGATCTACGTAAACATCATCTGCAGCGCCGTATCCCTGCACTCGTTTCTCAGGCTCCAACCCCCTATCGCGCACTTCCCCATCCCTTAGTTTTCTCACTCTAACTTCTTCACCCTCAACATTTCCTGTCTCGGCGAACACTATATTTGAACCGGACTCCTGCACTTGAGTCGCTGTACTTGCAGTAAGAACAAGTGTCATGAACACGATTTCAGCTACAACCAAAGCCTCCCCAAATGGAAATGGTCCGTCAAATAATGCCTCTGCTGCATAACGAGGGGCGTTAAGGGCAATAATCCCCTCGACAGTGGACATCTGTCCCCCGGTTTGCCCTTGCCCTAGCGCATCCCATCCAAAAGTATGGCGTGCATCAACAAATGCAGTTGCCAAAGAATTCGTCGCCCTATCAGGCAGTAAGCGTGTCCACCAACCTAGTTGTGCTGTGCCTTGGTATTCCCTTCCAATGTCGGATACAACAACTAGCTGATATACTTCACCACTGAGTTGGGACTCCGTCATTCCCAGCCAGCGCCGATCTATATACCCATCACTAGCTTCCGCGCCGAACGCTAAAAGTAAGTTCCGATTTCCACGCGGTTCCTCATCCTCTTGATTATTTGAAAGTAGAAATGCGGAATCACCGCCAGACCGAATGACTGTATCCACCATCTCCGACTCCAGCGGTCCAACTTTACTACGACCACGCCTTGTCGATAAATTACTGTTGGAAACTTGCACAGACTGCACCGCTTCCGTTACAGCAATGTTGTTCCCACGCGCTGCATAATTCGGTACATAGACTACTCTTCCATCATCATCAATGGGAATCACACGCTGAGAATTAGGTCGTGCTGGCATAGTAATAGGTCGCAGCGGCGCAGGTGCGCGGCGAGTCGGCGCACGTGCCACCGTTCCGCTGTCATCCACCGTGATCATACGTCGAGGATTAGGTCTTGCTGGCATAGTTGTACCTTACTTTCTCTATACGTTAGTACGTCAGGTAGGTTGTCTGACCGAGTTTGCCGTACACAGCACCTGGGTCTACCTCGAGTTCCCACGCATACGGGTTGATGTTCGTCCCACCAACGTTTACGGCATCAGGTTGCGGGTTCCAAATACCATGTCGTCTCGAAGCGCGTCGCACCCTGCATCAGTTTGTGCGCCTCCCCGATGATGAAGTATTTGCGGTTGTGTCCTGTCTGGCTCTCGCTGATCGAGATCGAGCTGCCAATCGTGAGATTCAATTGTTGTGCGTGATAACTCCCACCGTTTTTGCCGTGGATGACCAGCGTCATCGCAGAGACTTCTCCTCGTGGTTGCTTGCGTCGCAGTAGTTCAAAATCAGCGATGTATTGAGCATTCGCTAGCGAACTCACGCCGGGCAGATTCATTCGCATCGTGCGGCGTCCGTAATAGCTCATGCTGGTTTGATGCATCGCCTTTGCTTCGATGTTGCTGTAGGTCGTGATCTTCCGTCCACGCACAATTGCCGTTTTCACATTCACATGATGACCGGCGTCATTATTGGTAAAAACCAATTCTGCCCCATTCGCCTTGGCATTGATGGTAGAAGTGAGTGACGCGAGGGTCGCGCCCACTTCTTCGACACTCACATCGGTCAGGGTCACATCCTTGCCGCCAATGCGCGTCGCCTTCTCATCCTGATACTTGATGAAGACCTTACGCGTTTGCCCCGGCTCGACCACGATCACATCGTCCTTGAGCTCCCACAAAATATCGGTCGAAGATGTGCCGACATTACGCGGATGGCACACAACAATCACCTCGTTTTTCATTCCGTCGATAGTGGCATAGGTGTAGGTCATACCCACCATACTGTTGGTGAAGGTTTGGGCTGGCGGATTGTCATACAGCAAATGATGCCGATTCCAGAAAATTGCCTTGCCATCCCGGTCAAAAAAGAAACGTCCGCGTTCTGCGCCTACCACATCAGCAATCGCGTGATACACATCGAAGGTATTCTTTTCCGCATCGGAAGAACCACCATTTTTGACCCAATTGTCGCCTGTAATGGCGAACGTAGTTTTACCTACTTCCAGCGTTCGGTAGCTCGTCACATCCGACATGTAGGTCGATTGCCCAACATTACTGCTGCCTTCCACACCGACGATCCATGCCTGATTTCCGGCGGGCGGAATCACAACTTCCTTGATCAATTCGTCCAAGATTTCGTCGGAGCGCTTATTCTCTTGCAGAGCCAACTGGCTCTCCGCTGCTTTATAGAGGTGCATCACACCTGCCACGACCATCTGCGCCGTGCGTTGTCCATTGGCGCTCACGAGAGGCTGAATGCTCTCGATACGCCCAACAAAATGCGTGCGCGGGGTCGTGCCGTCATTCGATTCGACTTTTACCAGACGAAACGGCACAAGCGAGTTGTACAGCGCACCACTGGCGTTCTCCGGCGAAAATAAGCGGTCATCATTGCGAAGACTCAGTGTCAAAACCGAATTGTCCGCGACATCCTGATACGGTTCACGAAACGCTGCGGCGGATAGCGTCTCAATTACAGAACGGGTACACCGTTGGGAGATCGAATAATCGCCTAGATCAATGCGTGGGGTTGAACGCAGCCTGTACTGACGAGTTCACAAGGATTGGGATAATTTGCGAGAATGCCGGGCGCTGTGACGGGTTGGGAGGACGCAATGCGTTCAGCGACTTGCGCGTTTAGCGCCAGTAACCCCGCAAGTAGACTTGTTTCTGATGCAAAACCATAGGCTGCCATTACTGCTTGATCAAGCGCGGCATGTAAATCCTTAAGCGGGTGAGTACCGCTTTTATCAATCTTGGCGTACAGGTCGCGCAGCGTAAGCTGACCGTCACGCGACATGCGTTCATGTCGAAATTCGTGCAGTGTGCGTCCGGCATCGGCAACTCGTTTCACCTGTTCCTGTGTTGGGGCTTGTGGGAACGGAAAGGTGTTGAATACGCTTGATGGAGTATAACGAGGATCACTTTTCAAAGAAGAGGCTTTCACCTTAAACCACAAGCCATGCGCGTTGGACTGCAAAATGCCAAAAGTATAATCGTCGTCGAACGCGAAGGTTTGCAGCGCATCGCTCGGGCAGATCGCGCTGCTCACAAAGTCGAAGATCGGGCGTTTGGTCACACGGGAACAGGCAATGTAGCGTGCCATTCCCTGCACAGCGTTACGGCGTTCCTGACGACCATAAAAATGCTGCCACCAATGATCCAGCGATCCCTCATGGTGTCGATTTATTCTCGAACGCGGGGTTTTCGCCAGTAGATCGCGGTTTTTCCGTGCTTCCTCGTCGGCTTTTGCTTGTTTATCGGGCAAAACAGCGGCTTCAACCCGTTCAAAGGGAGCGCGGTAACGCTGTGCGTCTAGGATGTCGCGTACCCCAAAATCGATAATGTAGCGGCGCGGTTTTCCATTCGGCGCTCCAAGCAAATCATCCCCGGTAAGGTACGGGAAGATCACCTCACGGTTCGTCTGGTCTTTACGAATGAAGGCGTTAGCTTCCGCTGGCTTGAGGACAAATCCATCATGTCCGGGCGTCTGTCCCTGAAAAACCCGCTGTGGTTCGGTGTTGCACGACAAAACTCGCGCCTTTGTCACATCCAGTTCAGGCGAAAGTCCGCTGTTGATAAATGGAACTTCAATGAAAGTCAGGCGATCATTGACATACAGCTTCTGCGTGGCAAAAGGCGATTCGCCTTTGCTCCAACAGACAATCGAAACATGCACCTTCGCCTCACCCGTCCACGGAACAGAGGAATAGGCTTCGAAGATCGTGCCACCTTCGCGCACAATGATGTCCAACCCACTTTCGCGCGATTTGTTTTGTCGAATTGAATTGGTTGCGACCAAGCCTGTCCGCGTACCGGGTTTCATGAGGTTGTGTGCTTTATTGAGCCAGTAAACCGCGTAATCGGCATTTCCGTCTACGGTTGGAAACGCTGCTCGAAGGCGCCCAACATATTCTGCCCCTAGCGCGGGTTTCATCAATTTCGCGCCGAGGTACGGCGGGTTGCCAACACAGGCATCAAAATTAGCCCACTCAGTGAACAGCGCGTCGGCACAGATAATATTGGCATCCAAGTTATCGAGGGGCAGTGCTGGTTCACCGCTGTGACCTTCGTCTGCTGCGATCTTTTTGGCGATCATCAGCGTCACCCGCGCAAGTTCAACCGCGAAAGGATTCAGGTCGATGCCGTAAAACTGTTTGACGCTCACCCGTTTTTCTGGCAGTACCCCCTCAAGTCGCTCAAGGATGCGCTGTTCCAGTCGTTTGACTGTACGATACGCCATATAAAGGAAGTTGCCGCTGCCACACGCTGGATCAAGCACGCGGTAATTGCACAATTCCTCGTGCAGTTGGCTCAGTTGTTCCTGTGTGACTGCCGCATGAATGCGTTCCAACCACGGACGTTCAATGACCGGATCAATGATGCGAAGAATATCCCCTTCGCTCGTGAAATGGATACCTTCCGCATGGCGCGTATTTTCCTTCAGACTTTTCTCAAAGATCGCGCCGAAAATCGCGGGGCGGATACTCGCCCAATTGGAATTGGCGCATTCCCGCAACAGGCGAATTTCTTCTTTGAGAAGTTGAAGCATGTGAATGCGGCGGAAATCGAACAAGCCGCCGTTAAAGTAAGGAATGGATTGGTAAATCCCGCCTTTAGGATCGCTACTGTTCATAGCGAAAAACAATGAAGTGAACAGCGCGGGGGAATGGTCAAGATTTTGCGCCGATTCATCGAGAATGCGTGTGAAGGTGTAGCGAGGAAGCAGACCAATATCCTCAGCGAACAGCGCGATCATACATTGCAGGATGAACTGACGCGCATGTTCCGCCTGCACTTCTCCTGTAAAACGTCCTGTGCGTGTCAATGACTTGAAAACGTCGCTCAAGTTCTCTGCGGCGTTATGAGTCAAGTCAACGAGATCAAATTTCCCGCTAAATACGGGCATTTCCGGGACAGGGAATAGAAATGCCAGCGCCCCCCATTGACTCGCCAGTTCGGAGAGTTTGATTTTGTCTATGGGGTAATCGACTTGCTTCTCCATGTCGTAAACCCAGAACTCGTCAAAATTGCAGGTCACGACATAATCGGGATGAGGAGTCAAGTACTTCCAGTAATCGAGGGCTTGAAGCTGGGCTTTCTGTAAGTCTGTACCACGCTTCTTCATTTCAATAAGCACCCGTCCCGGTATGACAAGATCAGCAAAACGAGTGGTCGAATGCTCGTCGAGTGTGAACTTGATGCGTTTCTCAGCCGTGCCATGTGCCTCTTTGATGCCATCAGGGTAGCCAAAGGCAACGAATAGACGGTCGAGAAAAATTTGTGCTTCCCCGCGTTCGTCACCTAATGAATTATATTTATCACAATAATCGACAAAAGCCTGTAGCGTCTGTTCACGACTCAATTTCTGTGTCCTCGAAGTCAGTTCCCTTTTTATGAAAGTATAGCACAGACGGTCTAATTCTGCCGCATAAGCACAACCCGTTTAGAGCAATTCGTTATGTTTCCTCACCATCCCCAATGTGTCCACTCACAAATTGATGTTTCCTGAGAATCATTTTCCCCGCCCGATTATTTTGGGTGCTTTTGCGCGTAAACAGTCTAAGAAGGTGTGCCAGTGGAGACAGTGGTGACACTTTTCCGCATCAATAGGAAAGTTTGTCTCCATGGTCTCCACAGAATAAACAAATGGGACGCTCGTCATGGCGTCCCGTCTCCACTGTCCCCAGTGTTACCACCGCCAAAGACGGCGGCTTTGAGTCGCCACAAGCGCGTTCGATGTCCGCGCACCCGCATTTGCACGGTGAGGTGTCCGTCGCTGCCCGCTGGAAGGAGAATGCTATCTTCCTTCAACTGTGACCCAATCGCGGAGATCGTGAACTTGAGCGACAAAATGCGATTGGCTTCGCGGTACGCCACTTCGGGGATCAGATAGACGAACTCCTGATCCTCATACCCCATTACCCTTACACCGGGACGTGTGTCCTCTGGTTGGCGCATATCCGTCGCCAGCATGACTTCGCCGCTGGCAAGCAGTTGCGCCAGCGTGTCGAGGAACAATTGCCCTGCCCAGTCGTGCTGCACCGCCTGCACCGTTTCGTGGATCGCATCCTGCCACCCCGGCAGATGCTGATCCGCTTCCCGTTCGCTGAGAAAGCGCATCAGCAGACGATAGGTCACGAGCAAGACTGCCCAATTGCCGATCACACGCCCGGTATGCGCTTGTCGCGTACCGCTCAGCTTCGCCCGATAGCCCTGCGTCATCAGATCGAGGTCGTCGGCAAGCGCCTTGCGGAGTGTTCCTGCATCCGCCTGTCGGGCTATCCACGCGGCGAAATGCGCCGTGAAACCGGACAACTTCTCGCGCAGCCCCTCCGCTTGCGCT
>JBBQRJ010000285.1:0-6408 GCA_038214955.1 Aggregatilineales bacterium
TCTTTTTGCTCAAAGTGCAAGAGATGGAGCCAACGCTCGTCACTGTAGGGATTCCCTACATCGACTTCACCCGTGACGAACCGAAAGGGTTTGAGAAACTGGATAACGAACTCCGTCGTAAGGGGCTGATATGAGCGCCAATGGCTTCAACCCGTCGGGTTACGTTCCAATAGTTTTGACGCGCCCCACCTGTCCATCGGTCAAGCGCACTTTGATCCCGTGTGGGTGGAATGAGGAACTGGTCAAAATATCCTTGACCGTTCCGTGTGTCAGTTTACCGGTACGTTGATCTTGCTTCAAGACAATCGCCACTACCAATCCTGCGCGAACTTCGCTGCGATTTCGTCCATCACCCATGTTGATTCCCTCTGGTTATCCGATGATTTCTATTTTACCAGAGCCGATTGCAGGCGTTTACTGGGGCTATTTTTGGAGACATGGACGCGATGGTTTGCATCTGTACTCCTACGCTCTGGTGAACCCTTGCGCCTCGTGAGTGGTATACTATACATCAAGGTTGAGGGAGCAATTGTGCTGTGAATACTTCTTGGATTCAGGGTTGTGACTATAAAGGGTTGACATGATCACCCCCACCGGATTCGTGATCCCCGAAGACCAAATCGCTGCATTTTGCGAGAGGCACAAAATTCGCAAGCTGGCGCTGTTTGGATCAGTGCTGCGGGATGATTTCCGCCCTGACAGCGATATTGACGTGCTGGTCGAATTTGAACCAGAAGTGAGTTTAGGCTTAGACTTCTTCACGATCAAATTTGAGATTGAGGAGTTGTTAGGGCGTGAAGTAGATTTTATCCAGTTTAACAGTGTCAATAAGTATATT
Organism: Aggregatilineales bacterium; assembly: GCA_038214955.1. Lineage (GTDB taxonomy): Bacteria > Chloroflexota > Anaerolineae > Aggregatilineales > Phototrophicaceae > Flexifilum. The sequence continues at coordinate 839 of JBBQRJ010000285.1, forward strand.
CGTCGCAGAGTTCTTGACTTCGCACAGGTGATTTATTGCGCTAACTCTACTTTGATCCCATCGGTCAACCTGAGTAACACAGACGGTCAGGTTTCGGCTCACGAACGAGACATTTTGCGTTTGCGTAGCATGTTAGATGCAGCATATGAAGCGCGTACACTGTTGAGCGAACATCCTCATGAACATGGCGACTCGATCTTCTTTCATGCCCTTATGTATAACGCTGAAAAAATTGGCGAAAAGGCGAAATATCTTTCCGACGAGATGCGGCGCAAATATCCGTCCTTGCCCCTAGAAGATTTTATTAAGATTGCTGATAAGTTTCATGCTGATTATCGTGGCACGCATTTTGATTTAATTCTAAGTATCACAACCAAGTGGTTGCCTGAATTGATCATACAGCTAGAGGCGATTTTGCCGCCGTTTGTGGACGAGGACATAGAGAGTAACCCTGATGACGTTTAGTCTACCGCTGGCGCTGATCCTCCTGCTGGTGATTCCGCCAGTGATCTATTTAGGGAGACCGCGTGTCCCTTTCCGGCGCGGACGTGACATCACCAGCTTGATTCTCCGCGTGGTGATTCTGCTGCTGGTGATCCTTGCGCTGGCGGGAGCGCAAGCCGCCCAAGCCGCTGATAAACTGGCAGTGGTATTCCTCGTGGATATGTCCGACAGCGTGGGAAGTACCGAGCGTCAGGTCGAATTTATCCGCGATGCGATGCAGAACATGCGCCCCGAAGACGAAGCGGCAGTCGTCGTGTTCGGCGCGAATGCGCTGGTCGAACGCCCCATGAGCAGCGTCCGCGAGATCAGCGCCATTCGCTCGACTCCGCTGACGGGCAACACCGATTTGCAAGAAGCGATCAGTTTGGCGCTGGCGTTATTCCCCTCCAATGCGGCAAAGCGAATTATCATCCTCAGCGACGGCTTGCAAACCGTTGGAGATGCCGAGATCGCCGCCCGCCGCGCCGCCGCCACTGACGTTGAGATTAGTTATATGCCGTTCGTGCGGGATCGTGTGCCAGAAGTGCTGGTCAGCGATGTGCGCGTGCCAACGTCGGTCAGCGCGGGGCAGTTGTTCGACCTCAGCTTGACCGTGAACGCCGAAGTCGCTACCCCCGCCGCGATCACGGTGTTCGCGGGGGGATCGATCATTCACCGGCAAGATGTGAACTTGCGCGAAGGCGTCAATCATTTTGCGCTCACGCTCGAATCGGGCGAAAGCGGATTCCGCGATTTTCGCGTACAGGTTGATCCGGTAGGGAGCGATAACTTCTACCAGAACAACGGACTCGCCGCGTTTAGCCGCGTGGTAGGATCGCCGCGTGTGCTGGTCGTCACGCAAGACGCGGACGAATCGCGCAACTTGATCGCCGCGCTGGAAGATCAAGGGTTGCTGGTGGATGTCGTCGGCGCAAATGACCTGCCCATCGGCATCGCGGCACTGGCAGACTACAACACGGTTATTCTGGATAACATCCCCGCAACGCTCATGTCTAATGACCGTATGGAGACGCTGCAAACGTATGTGCGTGATCTCGGCGGCGGCTTGGTTGCTGTCGGCGGAGAAGATGCGTTCGCACCCGGTGGCTACTTCCAGACTCCGCTAGAGGAAATACTGCCCGTCTACATGCAAATCCGTGATCAACAGCGGCTGCCACAAATCACCCTCGCCTACGTGATTGATCGTTCGGGCAGTATGTCGATGGTGGGACCCAGCGGCGTAGAAAACCTTGAACTGGCAAAAGAAGCGATTATCCGCTCGATCAACTTTTTGCAGGGCAATGACCGCGCTGGCGTGATCTCGTTCGATACCGATGGTTACTGGATCGCGGAAATGCAGCCTGTGTTGGATCGCGTGTATTTGCAATCGCTGGTCGGGTCGCTGCGATCTGGCGGCGGCACAGACATCCTCGCCGGAATGCAGTTGGCGGCGGAAGCGATGCAAAACGAAACGTCCGAACGCAAGCACATCATTTTGCTGACCGACGGCGGCGCAGACCCTGAACGCTTGGTCGCGCTCACCACTGACCTGTTCCAGAATTACGGCGTTACCACCTCTACGATCAGCATTGGTGAGTTTGTTGCGCCTGTTCTCGAACAAATGGCGAACGCGGGCGGCGGCAACTATCACGAAGTCACGATGGTCGAAAGCATCCCGCAGATTTTCGCGCAAGAGACCGTTTTAGCAATGCGCTCATATATCATTGAAGGCGAATTTACGCCCGTTTTGAGCGCCATCAGCCCGATTATGGAAGGCATCACCGAGTCGCCGTCGCTGTTGGGCTATGTGGCAACCACGCCCAAAGACACGGCACAGGTGATTCTGCGCGGTCCCGAACCCTTTAGTGATCCGCTGCTGGCGTCGTGGCAGTATGGCTTAGGGCGGGCTGTCGCCTTCACGAGCGATGCCTCGGCGCGGTGGTCTGCCAACTGGGTATCGTGGGAAGGGTTCGCCCGCTTCTGGAGTCAGGTTGTGCGCTGGACGATCACCGAAGGGACGGATCAAAACCTCGAATCGCGCATTGTCATGGAAGGTGAACGCGCCCGTTTGATCGTAGATGCGCGGGACGATGCGGGGAACTTCCTCAATGGCTTAGACTTGATCGGCTCGATGGTCTATCCAGATCGCAACGCGGTGGGGCTGCGCCTAGAGCAGGTCGCGCCGGGACGCTATGAAGCCACTTTTACGCCCGGCACAGAAGGCGCGTATTTTGTGCGTGTGAGCGAATCGGAAGGCGCGTTGAATCAAACGGGCGGTTGGGTGATGAGCTATTCACCCGAATATAACACGCGCCCCGACGCGGAGTCGATTTTGCTGACACTCGCAGACCAAACAGGCGGCAGATCGCTGGTTGATAATGCGTCCGCCTCATTTGAGCATAACTTAACTGTCCTCACCGCAACTAACCCGCTTGCGCCGACTCTGCTGCTGATCGCGCTGCTGCTGCTGCCGTTCGATATTGCCGTGCGCCGCCTGTTGGTCACACAAAGCGACCTTGTGCGCTTGCGTCAGTGGTTGTCACCGCGCCAGCCTGTAGCGCAAACATCCGAACGCCTGTCAACGCTCATGGGCGCGAAAGCCCGCGCACAGGAAAAGACGGTTGTCACGCCCGTGCAAGGAGTCACGCCAATACCGGGTGGTGATGTACCCGCGCCGCAAAAGATCACGGTTGCGCCGGCTTCCCAATCTCCGATTCGCGGGACCGCGCCGCTCAAACCAGAAGAAGAAGGCAATATCGCCGGGAAACTGCTGCAAAAGCGCAAAGACCGCGATCCGCGTGCATGAAAGCCTTCTATTCTGATACGTTCGTGCTGCCGCTGCCCGAAAATCACCGCTTTCCCATGTCGAAATATCGACTGCTGCGGGAGCGGATCATCGCAGAGGGGATCATTGCGCCGCACGATTTGATCATGCCGCCCGCCGCGACAGATACCGAGATTCTCCGCGCCCATGATGCCGATTATCTGGATCGCGTCGTGCGCGGCGATTTGACCGCGCAAGAAATCCGGCGGATCGGCTTTCCGTGGTCGCTCGAAATGGTCGAACGTTCGCGGCGATCTTCCGGCGCAACGATCATGGCGTGCAGTGCCGCGCTCACGGATGGCACGGCGATCAATTTGGCGGGTGGGACGCATCACGCTTTCCGCGATCATGGGGAGGGCTACTGCGTGTTCAACGACAGCGCCATTGCCGCCCGCGCCATGCAAGCCGAAGGACAAGTCCGCCGCGTGGTGATCCTCGATTTAGATGTGCATCAGGGCAACGGCACAGCGTCGATTTTGCACGGCGACTCCAGCGCCTTCACCTTCTCGATTCACGGCGCGAAAAATTTTCCGTTTCACAAAGAGAAAAGTGATCTCGACATCGAATTACCGGACGGCACAACTGACGCGGTGTATCTGGAATTGGTCGAAGAAGGCGTGCGCCGAGCCATTGCTATGAGCGGCGCGGATTTAGCGATCTATTTGGCGGGTGCTGATCCCTATCATGGGGATCGTCTGGGGCGTATGGCGGTCAGCATGGCGGGTTTAGCTGAACGGGATCGCATTGTGTTGAGCCTGTGCCGCGAGTCGGGCTTGCCTGTTGCCATTGCGATGGCGGGCGGCTACGCCAAAAACGTCGCTGATATTGTGGCGATCCACATGCAAACCGTTCGCCTCGCGGCGGGCAATGCGTGATAGCATAAATTGTTTTTCAACGGCAATACGCACATAATTCATTGAGTCGCTGTAATTTTTGGAGAGCATTGAACAATGGTACAACAATTCAAAGACATTACGACACGTCCTATACGAGCTTTTCAAGCATGGTTAATTCTTATTGCTCAAGCAAGAAATCAGCAGACGCTCACTTACTCAACGCTGGATGAATTGATGAAATTTGGTAATCCCAGAGCGTTAGGAGCGATTTTAGATTATATCTGGGCTTATTGTAGAGCTAATGATTTACCGCCACTTACAAGTATTGTGGTAGCCAAAACAACTGGAGTGCCAAGCAACAGCGAAGGCGACCTTGATTTTGCTCAAAAAGAAGCAGTTTTTGAATTTGATTGGTACAGCATTGTACCTCCATCCCCTTCAGAATTAGATGCGAGTCACAAAAATAAGCCATCAGACTAGGAGACAGAAACGAACCACATAACGATTATGTCTTTGATTAGCACTGTGTCCACTCAATGAACTGGATGAACGGCGTTGCGGCGAGTTCCGGCGGATAGTATCGCTGAATGTGAGTCCCTGTCCGGTCACTGATCACGATGTTCGCCTGTCGGTTGGCATACTCCCCGAACGCGATCCGTTCGCCGTCGGGCGACCACAAGAACGACCCCGCCGCCGATTCACTGATTACCTGCCGCGAGTCGTCGCGCAAGTTGATCAGGGTGAGCGGTTTCCCCGTAAACTCGGAATTTCCCGAAGTCACCGCCGCCAATTGACCATTCGGCGTGAGCGCCGCCCGCCAGTAGGTTGTGTCCACCCCAATCGGCAGCATATTCTTTTGTTCCCCCGTGATCGTATCGAGAAGATACAGCGAGAATCCATCGGTGCGCGGGTCAATGAAACCGATGTGCGCCGAATCGACCCATTGGGGACGCCAGATCGTGCGGCTGGCGCTGCTCGATGTCACCTGCGTGCCGTCGCGCACGTTCACCACCGTGATAAACGCCTCAAGCCCTGTCTCACCTTCCCGCGTCCACATAATTCGCGCCGATTCGCCATCCTCTGACCAGAAGTGAGAGCCAAAGCCGTAATGTGTTCGCATCAAAAAATTTATGCCGCGCAGCAGCGGACGCCGCTCCCCTGTCGTCGTGTCGAGCAGGTCAACGGCGATCCCATCCTCTGCGTAAAACGGGACGATCACGCGGCTGTCTAGTGACATGGGGAACACTCTAAAATTGGTGAAAATAGAACTCCATTCAGCCGTCGGCGGCACGTAAAACATATCATCGGCATAATCTTCGACAAGGTTGGTGATCAAGGTTTCGCGTGCGCCCGTCCTCATATCCAATGTGCTGAGGTTATAAGTCAGCGCGTCTCCGATACGTTCTGCCCATACCCAGCGATCTCCG
>JBBQRJ010000286.1:0-6396 GCA_038214955.1 Aggregatilineales bacterium
GGCGCAAACAGGAGTCTGCTTGCTCCCCTCCTCGAATTCGGGGAGGGGTCGGGGGTGGGGTCAAAAATAACGATCTGCGTAAGGTGAGTTAATAAAATAACGCCTTGCAATATCTGCTTGACCGTCAACCCGACCAACTGCCCGCTCATTTGCGCGTCCTTCGCAGCGTTTCAGCCACAATGCGTGACTTGATCAATGAACTGCTGGATATTTCGCGCATTCAGCGCGGTGCCGTTCATCGCATCACTGAACGATGTAGAGATATAGACTGAACAGCAAAGCTAACCCTGACATCACCATCGCTGCTTTCACGAAGATCTCTACCTGTGATTCTAGAATGATCAACTGGCGGTCAACGTGACTATCGTCGGGCATTTCCTCACGATGGCGGTAAATCCACTTCAGCGGCAGACGAATAACCATCGGGGTGAACAGCGCCCAGATGAAATAGCTGATCGACATCACGAGAAATGTCGGCATTTTCTCATCCTGCAAAAACGGAATGACCACAAACGAAATCATCGCCGTCCAGATGAACATCACCAGCGTTTTGATGTAGCGTAAGACCAACCGTCGCAAATACAGAATGTGCCGCACAAGCGAGATTTCAGCCGTCGCCACTTCTTTGATCAAACTGCGCTCGACTGTACGCGCCAAGCCCAACGCCGCATTGAAACGTTCTACCGTCTGGCGATCCGCGTCTGCGGGGAGCGAACCACTGGCTTGTAGCACATCCCATCGGCGCGTAGACGGGATGATCTTGCCGCCCGTATTGCGGATCGTCTCGTCAAAATAGCGTTCGCGCTTATCCTTGCTAAACGGGATCGTGAAGTTGATCGAACTGGTTTGGTACTGGTATTCGAACACGCCCTGTTTGACAGTCTCAGATTCGTCTGGTGAAAACGCAAGACCAGAAAGCGCGAATGATGGGGTGATCAAACCGGGATTAAAGCCGGGCGTGTAAATGGTGAAGTAGAAATGCACGATGTCTTTGAGCAGCAAATACAGCGCATACAACGGAATGCTCAACGACAGGATGAACGGATAGGCGAGACAGACATACAGCACCGCCAATCCCCACCCTGAATTAGCCCCCAAGACCGGAAACGTATCGGTCAGGTGATCCAGAAATACACGGATGATGACGACAATTTCTTCTTTGAAAAATACGGGCAGCAGCACGAGCAGCCCCGCGCCGCCAATGAACGCTGTCGCAATGCGATGCAGACTCGATAGGCGCACTTCGCAGCGCTGCAAAAAGGCACGCATGGCGTTGCGTTCTTGCTCGGTGAGTGGGGGGAGTTCTTGCTCTACGGTGTCTCTGATGTCCGGTGATGGGGTGGTTGTCATGGTTCAAGTCCAAAAAAGAACTGAACCACAGAGAACACAGAGGACACAGAGAGAAAGATTCAGGGATTTGTAGGGACGCGCAATGGCGCGTCCGTGTATTCATCCAGTTTGAGCGGACGCCCCGTTGGGCGTCCCTACGTTTCTTCCTCTGTGTTCTCTGTGTTCTCTGTGGTAAATCGCTTTTCTTGCTTTTAGATCAGGCGCATGGGTGCTTCAAGGATTTTCTTGAAGGCTTGCAAGAACTGTGCGCCTTCTGCCCCATCACTGACACGGTGATCAACGCTGATCGTGACACGCATCCGGTTACCGATGCCCAACGTACCATCGGCTTTGACAACAGGCGTTTTCGACGCGCTGCCAATGGCGAGAATGCCCGCTTCGGGCGGGTTGATGATGGCGATGAAGTGTTCGACCTCATACGCGCCAAGGTTGCTCACGGTGAAGGTGCTGCCCTGCATATCATCGGGCTTCATCTTGCCTTCACGGGCGCGTCCGATCATGTCTTTGTTAAGCTGTGATAACGCGCTCAACGAAATACGATCCGCGTCTTTGGCGACCACATTCACCAGACCGCCGGTGGGAAGCGCAACTGCGATCCCGATGTGAATCCGCTTGTAACGTACCAGCTTATCGCCGTAATAATGTGTATTCAGGTTGGGAAATTCGCGCAGCGTGAGCGCGGTTGCCTTGACGATCAGGTCATTCACGCTGATCTTATGCGCGTCGTCCAACCCTGCATTGATCTGCTTGCGGAAGTCGAGCAGCGCCTCAACGTCAATTTCATTGGTGACGTAGAAATGGGGCGTTTGCTGTTTGGCTTCGATCATACGTCGGGCAATGCGCGAACGCAGTTTAGTCGTGTCGATGATTTCAACATCGGGTCCCGACGGCAGTTCGGGGAACTGCTGTGCGCCCAACGTCGGCGTGATCGCCGGAGAAAGCGCCGTCGGCTGCTGCGTGGCAATCGGGGCTGTCCACGATTCAACATCTACTTTGACGATACGCCCACCGGGTCCCGTACCGCGAACCTGTCGCAAATCAATATTGCGTTCGCGGGCAATCGCACGGGCAACGGGTGACGCTTTGATTCCGTCCGGGTAATTCTCGCCGTCGCCGTCGTTTTCGCCGCGATCAACGGGTTTCGCTCCCTGAGAGGGCGGCGGGGCGGCGGGTTGTGTCTGCGGTGCGGCGCTCTGGGAAGGTGCTTGAGGCGGAGCAGCGCCCCCATTCGCGGCTGCTTGAGCGGGTGCTTGAGCCTGTTCGCCCGCCGCGCCCACTGTCCCGATCACCGAGCCGACTTTAAGGGTCGCACCGGGTTCGCCTAGCAGCGACAGCACCACGCCGCCGACTTCGGCGGGGACTTCAACCGTCGCTTTGTCTGTTTCGATCTCTGCGATCACATCCCCAATGTTGATTTGATCGCCAACGTTTTTCGTCCAATTGAGCAGCACGCCCTCGGTCATGTCTGAGCCGAGGTTGGGCATTTTGATCTCTTGAGCCATGATTACAGTACCTTTTTCACAGCATCTACGACTTTTTGAGCGTTCGGCAGCGCCATTAACTCAATCTCGGCGGCATACGGCAGCGGGACATCCATTGCGCTGACCCGCTGAATGGGCGCATCCATGTAATCAAATGCTGCCTCTTGCAATTGCGCGGCGATTTCGCTGCCAAAGCTGAAATGCGGCAGCGATTCTTCGACCACAACGGCGCGGTTGGTTTTCTTGAAGCTCTCGAACACGGGTTCAAGGTCAAGCGGACGCAGCCAGCGTAAATCGACCACTTCCGCTTCAATGCCTTCTTTCGCCAGCATGTCCGCCGCTTGCAGCGACCATTCGACGCCGCGTGCATAGGCGATCAGCGTGACGTGTTTACCCACGCGCTTAACATCGCTCTTGCCGATGGGAAGCACGTATTCTTCTTCTGGTACAAGCGATGGTTTGGGATACAGCGCAATCGACTCGCTGAACAGCACCGGGTTATCATCACGGATCGCCGCTTTGAGCATCCCCTTCGCATCGTAGGCATTCGCCGGACACGCAACATATAAGCCGGGGAAGTGTGCGAAAATCGGTTCGGGCGTGTGCGAGTGCGTTGCAGTCGCCTGATTCCCCCAACCCGACGCCACGCGGATCACCATCGGCACGGTGAATTGCCCGTTGAACATGTAATGCACTTTCGCCCCATGATTAATGATCGCATCGAGGGCGAGAAAGGCAAAGTTGATCGTCATGATTTCCGCAACGGGACGTAACCCCGCCATTGCCGCGCCCACCGCCGCCCCCGCGATCACCATTTCGCTGATCGGGGTATCCCGCACGCGCCGGGGACCAAATTCTTCGAGAAACCCGCGTGTAACTTTGTGTGTTCCCTGCCATGCGCCTACCTCTTCACCCATGACAAACACGTTTTCATCGCGGATCATTTCTTCGCGCAAGGCAGCACGCAGCGCCTCGCGCATTGGCATATTTTTTCCAGCCATGCAGCCTACCTCACACGTAAATATTGTTGATCAGGTCGTTGTAGTCGGGAATGGGACTGTTCTCGGCAAATTCCACCGCTTCTTGCACGACTTGATCGGCTTTCGCTTCCAAATCGCCCAACTGCGCTTCGACATCCTTAAAATTGCTGATAAGGTGGCGTCGAGCAATCGTGATCGGGTCTTTCTCGTTCCATTCTTCTAGTTCACGCTTCAAGTCTTCGCGGGCATCGTACTGTTTGTCCGATACACCGTGACCCTTGTAGCGGTAGGTCTGCGACTCCATCAGGATCGGCTTGCTGGTTTTGCGGACGTAATCCACCGCTTCGCTGACCGCGTTGTAGACCGCCAGCACATCCTGACCATCGACGCGAGGACCTTCCTTCATGCCGTAGGCAATCGCCCGCTTGACCAACTCTGGCTGACCGCTCGCATCTTCAACGCGAGTCCCCATGCCGACAAAGTTGTTCTCGATCAACCACACGACGGGCAAATCCCAGACCGCGCTCAGGTTCAGCGACTCGTGGAAATAGCCGTTATTGGTCGCGCCGTCACCCATGAAGCACATGACCACGTTTTCCGACTCAACATACTTTTCTTTGAGGGCAATCCCCGCCGCGAGGGGCAAATGCCCCGCGACAATGGCATAGCCGCCCCAGAAGTTGTGAGCGCGGCTGGCAAGGTGCATCGAACCCCCTTTACCACCGCTTACCCCTGTGCGCTTGCCCATCATTTCTGCCATGATCGCTTTCGGATCAACGCCGCGTGACAGCGCCAGCCCGTGATCACGGTAGGCGGTGATCACATGGTCGTCTTTCTTGAGCGCCGCCAACGCGCCAACGCCCGTCGCTTCGTGTCCGCTGTACAGATGCAGATACACGCCGGTGATGCGTTTTTGATGGTACAGGTCGTCACATTTGTTCTCAAATTTGCGGATCAGGACGATCTGATAGTACCAGTCCAGCAACCGCTCTTTGTCTATCGCCAACGTCTGAGTAGCCAACGCCGACTCCTCTCATCTCAACTAAGGAGCTTAATAATCTTACGCTACTTGAAATGGGGCGAAGTGTAACGCATGGGGGAAGGGAAATCAATCGGAGGTGGATTTATGAAGGAGTGGATTCAATTGCAAGGAGGGTGTTGAGCTTTTTCAAGATGGTATTGAGTGTAGATTGAGGCAGTTTGCCGATAAATTCTGCTTGCCGCACGCGCCAATCAAGGCTTTTGGCTTGATCTGATAAGACTACCCCTGTAATCCCCACTTCGCTTGGAATGGGAACTTCATAGGGATAACCCTTTGCTCGATTCGTGATTGGGCAAAGAATCGCTAAATCCGTTTTGCTATTGTAGCTCAATGGAGAGAGGACAACGGCGGGGCGTCGTCCTGCTTGTTCGTGTCCAGCTTGCGGATCAAAAGTAAGCCAGATCAGATCGCCTCGTTCAGGGATATAAGCCACTTACCACGCCTCATTTCCAACAGAACTACCCGTACTGACTTCGCTGTGCCGGTTCTCATCTGTGATCTGCGCGACCAAATCTTCCAGTTTATATTCGTTGGCAGATTCGGGTACTTTAATGACCAAAACACCGTTGATCAGAGTCAGTTCAATTTCGCTTTCCGCTTCAATGCCAATTTCCTCAGCAAAAACCTTTGGAATACGTACTGCAAGGCTGTTTCCCCATTTTTGGATATGTGTTTTCATCATAGATCCTCAATGTGTCTACAAAGAGGATACAGTTATTTTGAAGTGAGTGCAAATTAGTTGAGCTATAATGAAGCTGTCTGTTCAGCAAGAGTACAACCGTTTAAAACAGGAATTGTGGAAAGGTTAGGCACATGCGCTACGCTATTGTGTACCGTGATGAAGCTGATCACTGGATCGCTGAAATCCCCAGTTTGCCGGGATGTGTGACTCAAGGCAATTCGCGTGACGAAGTGTTAGCGAACATTCGAGAAGCAATTGAGTTGTATCTCGCTGATATGGACGAGTCACAGCGCGAACTGTATCAGGAATATCGTGAACCCGAACTTGTCGCCGTTGAGATGGTGGCTGAGTGAGCAAACTCCCCCATATTTCGAGCCGCGAATGTATCAATGCCCTTAAGAAAGCGGGATTTCAAGTGGTCAGCCAAACCGGAAGTCACATCAAACTGAGACGTGATGAACCTTATGCACAAGTGATCGTCAATGAAACGCGGGAACTTGCAGCGGGAACACTTCGGGCGATTCTTCGTCAAACAGGAATAAGCGTGGAAGCGTTCAACGATTTGCTGAACGATTGATTGTCTCCAAAATGAACGGTGTCTGTTCAACGCGAGGAAAACCTCATTATGTTGAAAAAACGTAACCCACATGCGATCAAGCGGCGGCAGCAAGCATGGATTGAGCGGCATCGTCAGACTGCTGTCGTGCCTGATGATTCCCTACCGCACGACCTCTACGCCATTGCTGATGCAGCGGCAGTGAGTCGCTTTATAGCGCAGTATCCGTTTTTGCGAACTCTACTGAATGAAATCCCCGCGCACATTCGGGCTTACTTTCCGAACGAGCCGCTAGAACTCAGCTT
>JBBQRJ010000287.1:0-6386 GCA_038214955.1 Aggregatilineales bacterium
GGAATTTATGCGCTACGTCGATGCGTGCAACGCGGGTAAATTTGACGAGTCCGTGAGTGAATTGATCAAAGAAATTTAACCACAGAGAACACAGAGAACACAGAGCAAGAAGAAAAGCAAGGAAAAGCAAGAAAAGCAAGAAAAGCAACGAAAAGATTTAACGCCAAGACGCCAAGACGCCAAGACGCCAAGAAAGTCCTTTTAATATTCTCTGTGGTTCATGGTTTTAATGGAATGATGTAGGCGGGATTGATCGCCAGTTGAATGGGGTTGCCGGGGCGGGGATAACTGGAGGCGCGGCGCGAATCCAGCTTGAACGACAGGGGGATGTTGTTCGCGGTTAGGCTGATTTGCACGGTATCGCCTTGAAATACTGATTCGGTGACGACTCCGCTGATGCGTTCGCCAAGTTCGATTCCGTCGGGATGCAGCAGCAGCGCGGGCGCTTGCACATCCAGCGGGAAAGCGCCCAATGGGGTGATTGCTTCACCGTTGCGCCAATCGCTCACGGGGATCACGTTGCCCAAGCCAAGCAAACGCGCCGCGAATACGGTTGCGGGGCGGCGGTAAACGTTGGCGGGCGTGTCGATTTGAGTGATCACGCCATCATTCATAATTGCCAAGCGATCCGAGATTGCAAAGGCTTCGCGGCGGTCATGCGTGACGTAGATCGCGGTTAAGCCGACGGTTTTGATGATGTCGCGCAGTTCGAGGATCAAGCGTTCGCGCAGTACCGCATCTAACGCCCCTAGCGGCTCATCCAGCATGAGCAATCGCGGATTAGGGGCTAGGCTGCGGGCAAGCGCGACTCGCTGGCGTTCGCCGCCCGATAATCGGGTGATGTCGCGCTTGTCGAATCCGCTCAGGTTGACCAGCGCAAGTACTTCGCGCACACGTTCGCGGCGTTGGTTCGCCGCTATACCCTTCATACGCAATCCAAACTCGACATTTTGCGCGACGTTCATGTGTGGGAACAGCGCGAAGTCCTGAAACATCAAGCCGAAGTCACGGGTATGCACGGGTTGATTCAGTATGGACGCGCCGTCAAGCCGAATATCACCGGAGTCGGGTCGTTCTAACCCTGCAATAATGCGTAACAGCGTCGATTTGCCTGACCCGCTTGCACCCAACAAACACACGATTTCGCCGCGTTCCACTTCGAGATCAACGCCGCGCAGCACAGGCGTAAAGTCGAACGAGCGGGTAATCCCCACAACCGATAGCATTAGACCTCCGCCGGAGCAGTAATGCATGGATGACCCCGATCCCTCCCCGAATTCAGGGAGGGGAGAAAGCAAAAACAGGAGAAAGGATCGTTTTTTTTCATCAAAATTCCCCGATTCCGAGTGTGCGGGCGCGTTCGATCAACAAGAAACTGATAGCGCAGACGCCCATGAGGATTACGCTCATCGCTAAGGCTTGACCGTAGTTGATCGCTCCCGGCTGCCCTAACAGGCGATAGATTACGAGCGGCATGGTAGGCGTGTCGGGGCGGGCGACGAACAGTGATGCACCAAATTCGCCCATGCTGACGGTGAAGGCGAACGTCGCGCCGACGATCAAGCCGCGCCCGATGAGGGGCAGGTCGATCAGGCGTAGAACCGTCGCGGGTGACGCGCCCAACGTCGCCGCCGCGCCGCGCACACCCGGCGAAATGCTCCGTAAGGCGGGCAGCACGCTTCGCACGACGAACGGCATGGCGACCAACGTATGCGCGATCACGATTAAGGCGCGGGACGTGCGTAAGTTGAGCGGCGGCTCGTCTAAGGCAATGATGAAGCCGAAGCCCAACGTCACGGCGCTGGTCGCCAGCGGCAGCATATAAATCGGGTCGAGCAGGGCGGATAAACGCCCGCGCCGCGCCAAGCCATATGCCGCGATCAAGCCCAGAATCAGCGAAAGCACAGTCGTCGCCAGCGCATACACAACCGAATTGGCGACGGCTTCAAGCGGCGGCACGAACAAGACCGATCCGCGTACATTGGTCGAAAGTGCGCTGTAGTATTGCAGAGTCCAGCCGTCAGCGGAGCGAAACGAGCGCACGAGCAGCGCGATCAACGGGGCGAACAGCAGCAGCGACATCAACGCAATGTTGCCACCGACAAACAGCCGTTCGCCGCGTGTTTTCGGCTTGCGTGTGACTGTTTGCGCGGCTTGAATATCTGTGCTGGTTTGCGCTTGCAAGCGGGTATAGACCAGCATGAGCGCGAACATCAACGCGAGTTGGAAAATCGACAACGCGGCGGCGATTTGCAAGTTGAGCAAGCTGTTTGCTTGCCGGAAGATTTCGACTTCGAGCGTGGCAAAGCGAATGCCGCCCAAGATCAACATGACGCCGAATGACGTAAAGCAGAAAATGAAGATCAACGCAGACGCCGCGAGGATTGCCGGACGAATCGCGGCGAGTCGAATGTCCCACCACAAGCGCCAGCCATGCGCCCCAAGCACGCGGGCGGCTTCTTCGATGCGCGGGCTTTGTGTCGCCCAAAAACTGCTGATCATGCGGAGCGCCAGCGCGTAATTGTAGAAAACATGCGCGATCAGGATGATTGTCAGCGTACCTTCGAGATGAAGCGGCACGAGTCCGCGCTCCCCGATCAAGGCGCTGAACGCCGCCGCAACGACGACGGTTGGCAGCACAAATGGCAGCGTTGAAATTGACAAGAGCAGCGATTTACCGGGAAAATCGAAGCGGGCGAAGGCATACGCGGCGGGAAGCGCCAACCCTACCGTAATCAGCGTTGAGAGGGCGGCTTGACCGGTGGTGAACAGGAAAATTCGTAGGTAGTAATCGGTCTTGAACAGGTCGGCAAACCCGCTCAAGTCGATGACGCCATCGGGCGCAAGGCTGATGATGAATAGGCTGATGATCGGATAGAAAAAGAAGATCAGCAGGAAGGCGGGCGGAAGGAGAATCAGCCCATTCCGCCCAAGCCACCTCAACGTAGAACGGTTTCCGTCCACGCCTGAATCCAATCTTCGCGCCCCGCGTCAATATCTGCCGGGTCAAGGATGACCGGATTTTCGGGGATCGCGGCGTAGGTTGTGAAAATTTCGGGCAGTTCTACTTCGCCGTTCACGGGGAACACGAACATTTGCAGCGGCATGTCTTCCTGAAATTCGCGGCTCAATAGGAAGTCGATGAACTGTTGGGCGGCTTCGGGATTGTCTGTGCCTTGCAGAATGCCCGCAAACTCGATTTGGCGGAAGCACATACCGTCGGCGACGATTGCGCCGGTTGGGGCAATGTCGGTGGGCGGGTCAGCAAATAACACCTCAACGGGCGGGCTGCTGGCATAGCTCACGACAAAGGGTCGCGTGCCGCCATAGCGGGTAAATTCGCCGTAGTAGGCATCCGTCCAACCTTCGGTGATGGCTACATCGTTGGCGACTAAATCTGTCCAGAAGTCGAGATAGGTATAATCGGCGTCTTCGGGGAAGGCGGCAATCGTCGCCAGCAAGAACGCTAAACCGGGTGATGAGGTGGCAGGGTTTTCGACGGCTATCAAACCGCTGTATTCGGGATTCGTGAGGTCTGCCAGCGATTCGGGCAGCGCAATATCATTTTCTTCGACATAGGCAACGTCGTAATTCAAACACACGTCCCCGTAATCGACAGGGGTTACAAAGTGATCGGGGTCAACGATGAATGCCTCGTCTACGGTTTCTAGCGCGGGCGACTCGTAGGCAACGAAAAGGTCTTCGTCTAATGCCCGCCCTAAGAAGGTGTTATCTACACCGAAAACCACATCACCGAGCGGATTTTCGCGGCTGAGGATCAGTTGATTGATCATCGCACCCGCATCACCCAAGCGTAATACTTCGATGGTGATGCCTGTTTCAGCCTCAAACTGATCCATCACTTCTTCGCTATAGGTGAAACTATCGTGCGCCACGACGGTCAAGGTCAAGACATTTTCTTGCGCTGACACGGCAAAAACGCCGAGCAGTATCAGTAAACCCGTGAACCAAATGACTTTCGTCATCGTACCTCCTTTGAGATGTACCCAACGTATAGCGCAAACATCAGCGGATAGCAACGTAAAACCCACCAAAACCCTACGAATGTCACGATTGCTTAAGGGTTCATGGGTTGATTAGGATTGCAACGGGGATGTAAGATCAAAGCAGGAGGAACAACCTATGCAAATCATTCGTGGGACGACGAACGGTAAAGCAATCACAGAACATCACGTCATTGACCGCCTGATCAACTCGGTTTGCTCTGCCGTTGTAATCGACCCTGACAAGCTGCGGTTGATTGTCGCGGCACTGCTGGCACAGGGACACGTTTTACTGGAAGATGTGCCTGGGATCGGGAAGACGCTGGTGGCGAAGGCGCTGGCGAAATCGCTGCACGGGTCATTCAAACGGATTCAGTGTGCGCCCGATTTACTGCCAAGCGACATCACAGGCGGCTCGATTTATAACCAGCGCGAACAAACCTTTGAGTTCGTGCCGGGTCCTATTTTTGCGAATATTGTGCTGGTTGACGAGATCAACCGCGCATCACCGCGCACACAGTCCAGTTTGCTGGAAGGCATGGGCGAAGGGCAGGTCACGAGCGACGGCGTGACGCGGGCGCTCGAACGTCCGTTTTTCATCATTGCCACGCAAAATCCAGTTGAAATGGCGGGGACATTCCCGCTTCCCGAAGCGCAGTTAGACCGCTTTCTTGTGGCGATGTCGTTTGGCTACCCCTCGTTTGACGACGAAGTGAGCATTCTGGAACGGGAAGAACACAACGATCCGCTAGAGGCGATGCAACCCGTGATCACCATTGAGGAGATTATCGCCTTGCAGAAGGCGACAAAAGCGGTTGAAGTGTCGCGGGCGCTCAAAGAATACATGGTGAGTCTGGTCACGGCGACGCGCACCCATGCTGATGTGGTACTGGGCGTGAGTCCGCGTGGTGGAGCGGCGCTGCAACGCTGCGCCCAAGCCCTCGCCGTGATCCGTGAGCGTTCGTTCGTCACGCCGGATGACATTAAGACGGCGGCGGCGGGTGTGATGCCACATCGCATTATGGCGCGGGATCGCCGGGTGGATACGGCGCGGGCAGTCGTTGATCAGGTGTTGAAACAAGTCAAAGTTCCTGTTGATTAAAGACTCAACGCAAAGACGCAAAGAAGCCTCACCCCCAACCCCTCTCCCACAGGAGAGGGGCGCAACAGAAGCAGAGGGATAGATAGATATATGCCAACAGGGAGAGCGGGCGCGGTCCTGATCGGGGCGCTGGTGCTGTACTTTTTCGCTAATCAGACGCAAGTCGGCTGGTTGTATGTGATGGCGGCGTTGATGGCGGGCGTGGTGTTCGCGGGTTGGTGGTTGAGTCGCGGCACGCTGCGCGGGATCACAGGGGAACGGCGCATCGGGGACGGTGTGACGGGCGAATTGTATGAAAATGATCCCCTGTTGATCACGTTTCGGCTGTCGAAGCGCGGACGCGGGGCAAGCGCCCAAATCCGCTTGAGCGAATGGTGTCCACTGGCAGAACCTAGCAAACGAGAAACGCCGCTGTTCATCCCCCAACTACCGGGAAATGGCGCGGTTGAATTCACCTATAATCTCGATGTGTATAAACGCGGCATGTATCAATTTCCGCCGCTGACACTAACGACGGGCGTCCCGTTTGGTTTTTTCAAACATACACAGGTAATCGATGTGCCAACGCGGGCGCTCGTGTATCCCGAAGTCCGCCCGATCCCGCGAATCGAGTTTCTAGATCGCCAGCTTACGCCGCAAGTCACACGGCAAACGGCGGGGATCGGCTATGAGGTGTTCGGCTTGCGCCAATATCGCCCCGGTGACTCGCCGCGTCATATTCACTGGCGCTCGGTTGCACGGACGGGCGGTCAGCAGTTGTTCAGCAAAGAGTTTGCCGATGAAACGCAGCCCGGACTCGTGCTGGCGCTTGACCTGTTCAAACACCCGTATGCCGCGACGGATAGCAAACATAACCCGTTTGAATGGGCGGTCAAGATTGCTGCCAGTGTGGGTGATTATGCCCGTCGCATGAATTATCCGCTGACGCTGACGACCAATGATCGCAGCCTACCCGCGCCGAACGGCGTAATCCCGTTCACGAGTTTGTTAGAATATCTGGCGCGAGTCGAGCCGCAAGGCGACGAGCCGATGCGCGTGGATGTGATCGGCGGCGCGTTCGTGATCGCCGTGCTGCCGTACCCCGATGAACAGGCGGGCGGCATCCTGCGCGAGTTGGCGGCGCGTCGGCTTCCGGTTCTCGCCTATATACTTGACCCGTCGAGCTTTCCCGACCCGCTGAATGTGGATGCGGCGGCGTTCGCGTCGGGGTTGGCGGCGGACGGAGTCGAAACGCGGCTGGTACGTTATGGTGAAGACTGGACAATTTAAATGCTTGACGC
>JBBQRJ010000288.1:0-6379 GCA_038214955.1 Aggregatilineales bacterium
ATGGAACTGAGTAGACAAAGCACTGTTAGCGCGTTCGATGAACCGCATAAGGGGTTACGTAAGTCTTTTCAGGAGTGGCTTAATAGAGAAGGCAGCGCCTATGCTTTCCTATCTGTGTACGCGCTGCTGTTCTTCGTCTTCATCGTCGTGCCAGTGCTGGCGGCGTTTTTGCTCTCCTTCACGTTTTTCGATGCTATCCAGCCTCCTCACTTCATCGGGCTGAACAATTACATCTCCCTGCTCACGCGGGACGATACGTTCATGAAATATGTGCTGTCCAACACCATCCAGTTTGCGGTGATTGTCGGACCGGGCGGGTATGTGTTCGCCTTTATGCTGGCATGGGTGCTGGCACAGTTGCCCAAGCTCCCCCGAACGATCTTTGCGCTGATCCTCTACTCGCCTTCCATGACAGCGGGGGTGGCGATGGCTGCCGTCTGGAAAACGCTTTTTAGCGGCGACCAGACCGGCTATTTGAACAGTTTCCTGATGGGGTTGGGTCTGCTGCGCGAACCGATCCAATGGCTGCAATCGCCAGAGTATCTGATGACCATTATGATTGTGGTCACGTTGTGGAGCAGCATGGGGATTGGCTTTCTGGCAATGCTGGCAGGTATCTTGGAAATCAGCCCGGAACTGTATGAAGCCGCCGCTATGGACGGGTTGAGCAGCCGCTGGCAGGAGATTTTCTACATCACCATCCCTTCAATGAAACCACAAATGCTGTTCGGGGCGGTGATGGCTATTGTCGGCACTTTTCAAGCGGGGGCAATCGGCGTCACGCTTTCGGGCAGCAACCCCACGCCGCAATATGCCGGACAGTTGATCGTGAATCACATTGAGGACTACGGCTTTTTGCGCTACGAGATGGGCTATGCCGCCGCCGTTTCAGTCGTCTTGCTATTGATGGTGCTTTTCTTTTCCCGTGTTGCGACTCGTCTGTTTGCCAGCCAGCCATGAGTGAAATATGAACGCGAGATGGTTAAGCCGTTATACCGGGGTTAAAAACCGGGGCATGAATCCGCAGGGCTTTCACGTCAGCCAGATCAAGTTTTATGTTCTTCTGGTACCGCTGGCTGTGATCATGCTGCTGCCCATCGTGTATATCTTTTCCAGCGCCTTCAAACCACCGGATGAATTGTTCGCCTTCCCGCCGCGCTTTCTCGTGGTCAACCCCACCCTCAACAATTTCACAGATTTGTTTTCCAAATTGTCAATTTCAGGTATTCCGATCAGCCGCTACCTGTTCAACAGCGTTCTGATCACGTTTATCACCGTGATTGCGTCCATTTTGGTCTCCAGCACGGCGGCGTATTCACTTTCCAAAAAACGCTTCAAACTTAAACAAACCCTGTTCGCTATCAACACCGTCGCGCTGATGTTCGTACCCATTGCGGTTACGATCCCGCGCTTTCTGGTGATCGAACGACTGAATTTGCTCAACACGCTCTGGGTGCATATCCTCCCCGTTCTGGCGCTGCCCGTTGGACTGTTCCTGCTCAAACAGTTCATAGACGGCATCCCTGACGAGGTTCTCGAAGCGGCGCAGATTGACGGCGCGTCGGATTGGTGGATTTACTGGCGCATTATCCTGCCGATGATTCGACCCGCCCTTGCGACTATTGCCATTCTCACGTTTCAGTCGGCATGGAACAACGCCGAGATTTCCACGCTTTACATCAACGTCGAGAGCATGAGGACGCTTGCCTTCTACCTCACGACGCTGACCACCACGACTACGGGTGCAAATGCTGTCGCCGGACAAGGCATTGCGGCGGCGGCGTCACTGATCATGTTCCTGCCCAACCTCATTTTTTTCATTTTCCTGCAAAGTCAGGTGATGAGTACCATGTCACATTCGGGGCTAAAATGAAAAGGGTTTTATCACTTCTGGTATTGTTGATTGCGCTGTCAGTCACGGGTACGCCAGTGATGGCAGTTTCCCCCTATACCACATGGACATTGGGACCCGGGGATGAGCTTTGGCCCACGCAGGACGCCTATACTCCGCTTGACCAAATTGACCTTCCGTTGTCGGGTCCTGAGGAGATGTTTCTCGCTCCCGATGGATTCCTGTATGTTGCCGACACGGGTAATGGGCGCATCGTCAAACTAGATGCCGAGTTCCAGATAACAGCAGAGTTCGGGCAAGGAATCCTAGAATCGCCTACCGGACTGTTCGTAGATGAAGATGGCACGCTTTATATCGCTGACGCTGATAAAAACACCATCGTTATCTTAGATGCAAACGGCAGCCTGATCAATGAGTTTGGACGCCCCTCCGAGCCGTTGTTTGGCGCGAACCGAGCGTTTCTGCCGCGCAAAATCACCGTCGATGCACGCAAGAACCTCTACATCATCAGCGAAGGCTCGGTTGATGGTCTGATCATGATGAACACCAACGGTAACTTCATCGGTTACTTTGGAGCAAATTCGGCGGATATGTCGCTCAAGATGGTTTTACAGCGACTGTTTCTGACTGAGGAACAACTCGATCAATTCATCAGAAACGAAGCCGCCTCTCCCTCTAACATCGCCATTGACAACCAATCGCTCGTTTATACGATCACCTCAGGCACTGACAGCAACCAGAGCATTCGCAAGTTCACCGTTTCCGGCAGAAACCTGTTGGATTGGACATTCGGCTCTAACAACTTCCGCGATATTAGCGTCAGCGAGGACGGACTGCTCCTCACGGTAGATGCGGACGGGTTGATTTTTGAATACGACCTCGATGGCACGCTCCTGTTCATCTTCGGCGGGCAGGATAGAGGCGATCAACGGCTTGGGCTGTTGAGCAATCCCACTGCTATAGAGCGCGTGGGCGATGATATTTATGTGCTAGACAAAGACAAAAACGCTATCGTCACTTACCGCGTCACCGATTTCGCCAGAAAACTGCATGACGGTGTGCGCCTTTACATGGACGGCTTTTACACGGAAGCAAGACCCTACTTCGAGGATGTGCTGAACTACAATGGATTGGTCGTCATGGCTTATCAGGCGATTGCCAATGCCGCCTACAGACAGGGCGATTATGCTAACGCCCTCGAACTCTTCCGCTACGCCGAATCACGCAGAGGCTATTCCGAATCCTTCTGGGAACTGCGTAATACCATTTTACAGCAGTATCTAGGCAGTGCGCTCGGCGTCCTGTTTGGTGGATGGATAGCTCTCAGCGTCTTTACCCGTTTTGAGCGGCGCTACGACTGGTTGGGACCGCTGCGGCGTCGGGCGCGAGAGGCGCAAAAAATCCGTCTGGTGGACGATTTTGTTTTCATGTTCCGCTTCATCAAACAACCTGTCGATAGTTTCTACTACATCAAGCAAAACCTGCGCGGCAGTCTGCTCTTTGCCTTTCTCATTTACGTGTGGGTGCTAATCGTTCGCGTTCTCTCGCTCTATCTGACGGGCTTCCTGTTCAGCCCGTATTCCACCTCGTGGCAAATTCAGGTGGAGACAGAAGTGACTTACACCGTTTTGCCGCTCCTGTTATGGAACGTCGCCAATTACCTTGTCGCCACCATCAGCGATGGCGAAGGTCGCCTACGCCACGTCATCATTGGCAACGCCTACAGCCTGTTCCCCTATGTCCTGTTTGGGCTGCCCATTGCCCTGATCTCCAACTTGCTCACGCTCAACGAAGTTTTCATCTACACCTTTTCCAATCAACTGATGTGGTTCTGGATCGGGTTGATGATCGTGATCATGGTTAAGGAGATTCATAATTACTCGGTTTCCGAAACGATGCGAAACATCCTGATCAGTCTGTTCACGATGGCGATGTTCGTGCTGACTGGCTATATCCTCTACGTGCTGTTCAATCAATTGTATGAGTTCATCCTAGCCATTATTCAGGAGGTCGGTCTGCGTGACTAACTTCAACCTCCTCACACCGCGATATGCAAGTCGCGCACCCTACCGGGTTTCACTTCTGCTGATTTTTCTGTGCTTATCGGTTATCCTTGCGCCACCCGACGCAGCGAGAGCCGACTCGCATTCACAGGAAATCCCCACTTCCTATCAGATGGTGGCTGAAACCGACCTGTTCCAACTCTACGTAGATTCCTCCACGCTGGGGTTCAAACTGCTGGACAAACGCAGCAGCTACCTGTGGCATTCCGGCATTGACGAAATCATAGAGGGTGATCGCCTCAACAATTCGTGGCAGGCTTTTGCACGGAGCGGAATCAGCATCGAATATCTGGATGCGAGAGCCGTCAACAGGCGCGTCTCTATCGCCAACACAGAACATACGCTAGAGGTCACACCCATCGATCAGGGCGTCTCGGCACAGGTGACATTTCTGGAATATGACATCAGCGTTGGAATTCTCCTGCAACTCGAAGCGGACGGCGTGCGCGTTGAAGTGCCATTCGCTTCCATCCGTGAGGGAAATACGGGCTTCCGACTTGGACGGGTCTATGTTTATCCCTTTTTGGGTGCAACACGCGGCGGCAGCGTGCCGGGATATATGCTTTTGCCCGATGGCAGCGGCAGCTTGATCCGGTTCGCCGACACGACTAGAGCCGAAAACATGTTCTACGGGCGCTATTACGGTCCTGATCTGGGCATTATTGCTTCCCAACCCTACGATCCCCTTGTCACCACCCCCTATCAGATGTCCTTCCCGGTCTTTGGCATCGCACACAGCGAAGAACAAAACGCCTTCCTTTCGGTTATCGAAAAAGGGGCTGCTTACGGCGAACTTCAAGTACATCCGGCGGGCATTATCACCAATTTCAATTTCCTCTACAACGCCTTCATCTACAACGAGCCTTATTTTCAGGCGACTAACCGCTCCGGTGCGGGCGTGACCGTCGTTCAACGACAGCCTAATGACTTCGACGCCGTGATGCATTACCGCTTCCTCACCGGTGATGAGGCAAATTACGTCGGCATGGCACGCAATTATCAGCAATATCTGGTAGAAAATGATCGCTTACGCAGGATTGAGGACTCCAACCCGAATATCGGTATCCGGCTTGAATTTTTGGGCGGCGATAAGGAAAAAATCTTGTTCTGGAATCGCTTCGTCTCGATGACGACTCTCGGACAGATGAGCGAAATCCTCACGGGGCTGCAACTCCCGAACCCGGATGTCATCTACTATGGCTGGCAACCGCTCGGCGCGACGAGTATGCCGCCTACCTCGCTGACACTAGAGGGCGCACTGGGCAGCGTCAGCGAACTGCGCGACCTGTCGGATCAAATCGCGGCGGACGGCGGACACTTCTCGCTCTACCTCGACCCACAGGGGGCGCTGTGGGAGGAACCGGGCTACTCTGTCCGCAACGATGTAGCGATGGCAATCACCAACGTCAATTTAGAAGGCTACAATCGCTATTACAATCTTTTCTTCACACTCGATGCTCTACAGCGGCGCTATTCCACCCTGTCCGCTGACGTTGCCGCACAGCTTGACGTTGGACTCGCGCTCGATAACATTGGTTCGATGCTTTACAGCGACTTCAGGAGTAGCGCCCCGCTCAACCGCGAGGACGCTATTGAGGCTTACCGAACCCTGCTGGCAGACTCGCCTCTGCGTCTCGGTTTTTACCGTCCCAACGATTACCTTTTGGGCTTAACGCAAGCCTATTACGATATGCCGCTGGGCAACAACGGTTACATTTATACGTCTGAAGCCGTGCCATTCCTGCCGATTGTGTTGGCTGGTTATGTGCCTTATTACGGGGGTGCGATCAATTTTTCATCCAATCAGCAAGATGACCTGTTACGGCATGTGGAGTATGGCATCTACCCGTCGTATTTCCTCACCCACGAAGCCACAGCCAACATGCTTAATACGCGCTCCAACTGGATTTACACCTCGTCTTACGCCCAATGGGGTGAGCAAATTCGGCAAACCTATCAGTGGATGAACGCCCTACTCGCCCCCGTGCGCGGGCAGGAAATCATCGCTCACGAAACACTTGCAGAGGGCGTATTCGCCACTACTTACGCCAATGGTCGGCAAATCATTGTCAACTATACCGACTTCCCCTTCGTGCGTGGGGAAATAACCGTCGAGGCGAAAAACGCTTTACTTCTGGAGAATAGATTATGACAGTTCGCAAGCCCTTTCGCCGCGAAATCAGTCTCCGCACCCGCGAAGCCCTACACGGTTACGGCTTTATCCTGATATGGATACTGGGCTTCGCACTTTTCACGGCGCTGCCGCTTGGCGAGACTTTTCGCTACAGTCTCAATCAGGTCACGGTGACTGCCACCAACATCAACCTGAACTTTGTGGAATTGGCAAACTATACCCGCGCTTTGTTCACCGACCCCAATTTTCTTGAACTGATGATTGGCTACGCCGTTGAGACTCTCGTTTCAGTACCCATCGTACTCATTTTTGCGATGATCATTGCGATGT